>NZ_DATHFX010000375.1:0-4920 GCF_035317885.1 Pinirhizobacter sp. | reverse complement strand
GAACTGGTCTGAAGCCACCCAAATGGGGTCAGAGTCATTTTTCACGCCGTGAAAAATGACTCTGACCCCTTTTGGTTTCTTGTTGCGGTAGTAACGATTGTTCGCAATATCTTGCGTTGACACGTGAACGTCATCACGCCCTCACGCATTGTCGCCTGCGTGCCAACGATTCGTCACATGCGGGGTAGATGCTCACGGCGGTCGACGGGCCACCCACAACCTTAGTCGACAAGAATCAGGGGGAAGACTTCCAGTAGGGAGAGATTCACAATGGTTACATCGTTGCGCCGCACACGGCTTTTGCCGCTGTTGATTGGTGCGCTTTCCGTCGGCCTCGCCGGCGTCGTCAGCGCCCAGGACACCACTCCGCCCGACCACGATGCGCAGTTCCGCCAGAATGTGCCCGTGGCTCCCTTCAAGAACCAGGTTGGCCTTCCCGGCGGCGTCGTCGTACTGCACAAGCCGACCCAGGGGCAGGACAACAGCAACAATACAGCTACCCCGATCAAGCACGTGATCCTGCTGATCGGTGAAAACCGCACGTTCGACCACGTCTATGGCACCTACACTGCGCCGAAGGGGCAGTCGGTGGACAACCTGCTGTCCAAGGGCATCGTCAATGCCGACGGCACGCCGGGTCCGAACGTGGACCTTGCCACGCAGTTCATGGCCTCGAGCACCGGCAAGTTCGACATGTCGCCGAAGAAGGCCGGCAAGTACAAGACGCTTCCGCAGATGAACACCGGTGGCGCACCCACCGCGGCACCGTTCGCCTCGGCGGCGCAGGCGCAGGCCATTGAGCCGGCCCTGCCCGATGGCACCTACGACATGCTCGCTGCCGGTGGCACGGGCCTGCCCAATGGCGTGGTCGACACCCGTTTCCCGGCCAAGCTCGCCAACGCGCCGGTGGACATGCATGCGTCGATCAGCTACGACGCCTACGCCAACAGCCCCGTGCACCGCTTCTTCCAGATGTGGCAGCAGCTCGATTGCGACACCAAGGTGGCCACGGCCGCCAACCCCAGCGGTTGCCTCAACGATCTGTTCCCCTGGGTCGAAACCACCATGGGCGCGGGCAACAATGGCGCTCCGCTGCCGGCGAACTTCACCGACCAGAGCACCGGTGAAGGCTCCACCGCCATGCAGTTCCTGAACATGGCCCAGGGCGATGCGCCGTACTTCAAGAAGCTGGCCCAGAAGTATGCGCTGAGCGACAACTTCCACCAGTCGGTGATGGGCGGCACCGGTGCCAACCACATCATGCTGGGCTTCGGTAACCTGATCTACTACGCCGACGCGAACGGCAACCCGGCCACGCCGCCGGAAAACCAGATCGAGAACCCGGACGCGCAGTTCGGCACCAACAACTGGTGGGTGCAGGACGGCTACGGTGGTGGTTCGTACGTCAATTGTGCCGACGAAAGCCAGCCGGGCGTGAAGGAAATCAAGAACTACCTGCGCTCGCTGCCGTACCTGACGTTCAAGGGTGCCGACTGCAAGGCCAAGGCCTACTACCTGGTGAACAACTACAACCCGGGCTACCTGGGTGACGGCACGCCGGCCCCGCTGGGCGCCGACCAGTTCACCATCCCGCCGACCACGCAGGAAAACCTGGCGCTGCTGCTTGAGAAGCACAACGTTTCCTGGAAGTACTACGGCGAAGGCTTCGACACCGGCAAGGAAGACGGCGAGGCCGGCACCTTCTGCAACATCTGCGATCCGTTCCTGTACTCCACCCAGGTCATGACCAACCCGGAACTGCGGGCCAAGAACCAGGACATCAACGACCTGTACAACGACATCCAGAACAACACGCTGCCGGCGGTATCCATCGCCAAGCCGGACGCCATCCTCGATGGCCATCCGGCCTCGTCGAAGCTGGACCTGTTCGAAGGCTACGTGCGCAAGATCGTGGAAATGGCCGAAGCCAACCCGAAGGTGTGGGACGACACCGTGATCATGGTGACCTTCGATGAAGGTGGTGGCTACTACGATTCGGGCTACATCCAGCCGATCGACTTCTTCGGCGACGGCACGCGCGTCCCGCTGCTGGTGGTGTCGAAGTACTCCCTCGGCGGCAAGGTCGTGCACACGTACTACGACCATGTCTCGTTCGACAAATTCGTCGAGGCCAACTGGAACCTGAAGGACCAGATATCCGGCCGCAGCCGCGACAACCTGCCTAACCCGGTGGCGTTCAAGAAGAACCCGTATGTACCGGTGAACGCGCCGGCCATCGGCAACCTGATGGACATGTTCAACTTCACCAAGAAGGATGTCAGCGATACCACCGCGATCGTCGACTGATCGCTCAAGGTTCGCTCGATACCGACCCTGCCCGCGAAAGCGGGCAGGGTTTTCGTGTTTGCAAGGAGTCAGATGATGATGAAGCTTTTCCTACCCGGATTGGGGGTCAGAGTAATGACTCTGACCCCGCTGGCCGCTGCTGCCGTGTGTGCATTTGCCATGACTGCGGCCACACCTGTCCACGCCGATCCGGGTGACTTCGGTGCCATGCCCGGGCTGTGGAAGATCCAGGTGCGGCACGTGGCCAAGGGCAAGGCAGGTGCACCGGAAGTGCATTGGCATTGCGTGGATGAAGGTGCCGATCCGTGGACCACGTTCGCCGCGTGGACGCCGGCGGAGGGCGAGTGCACTGCCACGGACCAGCAACGCCGCAGCACGTCGCTGGCGTGGAAGCTCACCTGCAAGGCGGGCCCGGCGGCTTCGGCGCATGTGGATTTCGACAGCGCCAAGCACTACACCGGCAGTGTCACGGCCGAAGGCCGCGGTGAGATCACGCAGGTGGAGGGCGACCGTTACGCCGCCTGCACCAGCCCGCAAGACTAACGCGGCGGCGGCAGCCACAACTCCAGTGTGTTGGGAGCGCTTTCCGCCCATGAAGGTAAAGGCACGGCCTGTGCTGCGCCTGGCGATGCTGCGATGGGATGCACGGTGAGCCAGCCCGCCAGCTTCTGCGCGCAGTCCTTACCCTCCGGTCCATACAGGATGGTGGGCGAGCGCCAGCGATAGGGCGCGCGGCGATTCTTCTGCGCCGCGGTTGCCGTGACGTTTTCGATGTCGGTGGCGGAGATGCCGATGGTCCTGGCAAGGCCCAGCAGCCGGTTGACGGGGTCGCGTTGCGACTCGTCATAGATCTGCGTGTACATCACGAACGCAGGCTGGCCCGGAGGATGGCAGGCGGCCAGCACGGCATCCGCGGTCGGTGCCACTGCGGCCGGGATGTTTGCCTTTGTTGCGACAACGACCGGCGGTTTCGGCGGCGCAACCGGCACGGTCGCGGTAGAGGAGGCAGGTCCGGGCGCCATGTCAGGTGGCGGCGCGGTTGCCGCGATAACCGGTGGCGGCGGCGATACGGATGCAGACGGGCCCGGTTTCACGGCAGCCGCTCCGCTGGCAATTTCATTCGCGTCACCCTTGCCGCGATCGTGCCACGACACATAGCCGACCAGGGCACGGTCCCATGGCGTGGACTCACGACCTCCGCTGGCAAGGAAGAACATGTTGCCTTCGCATGTCTTGTGTGCCGCACCGTCGGTCGTGGCGTCGCATAGAGGCTCCAGCAGTTGCGAGAGATCCTGCATGACCTGGGTCTGTTTATCGCTCAATGTCAGTCCATCGATCGACGAGGCGAACATGCTGAGGCTGGCGTCGGCATCTTCGTTGAAGGGTGCCTTCTTCTGTGCGGCATCGTACAAATATTCGCGCAACAGCCGGGACTCGCTGTTGAAGTTCGATTGCCACTGGACCTGCTGATCCCTGTGGTCGCCCCATGCCTGCCATCCGGCGATCACGCCGGTGGCAATGGCGCCGATGCCCAACGACGCGCCCACGGTGGTGGCGATACGCTTGCTGCGGGGCCGGTCGGTCACGGGAGCCGTCATACTTGCCATGTCGGTACCGATCACCGACCCCTTTTCCGCCCACAAGGGCAACTTGTCGAGGAAGTCCTGGGAGATGGGCGCGCCAAGGATGGTGCCCAAGGCGCAATAGCTCTCCCATTCGGACTCGCTGAAAAACTGGTTACTGGTGCTTTGCTGAGGGAAGTCGCCTTCACGCCCTGCGTAGCCGGCCACGTCCAGCGGCATATCCGGGCTCCTGCGCGGCTTGACGATCAACAGGGCACCCGGCGGCCCCTGGTCGTAGGTGATGCGCGCGAGCAGGAAGTGCTGTGGACCATCCTCGGGAAGGATGGTGTCAGGCGTGCCGAACCAACCCGCAGCGATACCGGCGAGGGTGGGGGCGACCAGGCTTGCCGGGTCGATGAACTCGATGCGAGCGTCATAATCGATGCGCGCCTTGCGCACGAGGTTTTCAACGTCGGCGAAGACATAGCCCGGGTCCGCGCCGCAATCGGCTAGCACGATCAGCCGCAACTTCCGCTTCAGCAAGGCGTAGACGCCGGTATTGTCGAAATGACCGCCATCGGACAGGTACCAATCGTTGTTCCGCAGTCCGGGAAAACGGGCGAACATCTCCTGCAGCAGTGCCCGGTACTTGGACAGAAAGGTGGGTCCCTTCGGCGCGCCGTCGAGCAGGTTTCCCTGCCAGTAGCCAAGCCTGAGTCCGGTGAGGAAACACAGCGCCGCCACGCCCGGTCGCGTCATCGACCCCATGCCCGAACCAATCGCAGCGCCCGACACGGCAACCCACTCGGCAAGCGTCGTGCGCGAGAGCCATCCATCGGACCCCAGCTTCGGTCCGTGCGTGCCGGTTTCCACGCCGAGCGAACTCACCGTCAGGTATATGCCGTTGCGATCGGCGTTGAAGTTGCCGGTCCGGTCATCCACGGTCTGGTTGATGCAGCAGTTGACCAGGTGGATGGGCCCGCCGTATCGATGCGGGTGGTATGCGGACATGCATGTGTCGTCGCCATTGACCAGGCTGGTGACGCCGGTG
>NZ_DATHFX010000374.1:0-6026 GCF_035317885.1 Pinirhizobacter sp. | reverse complement strand
CCTCGATTCCCTGGCGGACCTTGATTACGCCAATTTCGAAGTGCTGGTGATCGACAACAACACCAAGAACCCGGATGTCTGGAAGCCGGTGCAGGACTACTGCGAGAAACTCGGTGAGCGGTTCCGCTTCTTCCACCTGGAACCGTGGCCCGGCTACAAGGCCGGCGCGCTGAACTTCGGCCTGACCGAAACCGACCCCCGCGCCGACGTGGTGGCCGTGATCGATGCCGACTATGCGGTTCGCGCCGATTGGCTGTCCAGCCTCACTGGCTACTTCCACGATCCGAAAGTAGCCGTGGTGCAGTGCCCGCAGGCCCACCGCGAGTTCGAGAACAACACTTTCCGCCGCATGACCGCATGGGAATACGACGGCTTCTTCCGCATCGGCATGCACCACCGCAACGAGCGCAACGCCATCATCCAGCACGGCACCATGACCATGGTGCGGCGCTCGGCGCTGGAAGGCACCGGCGGCTGGTCGGAATGGACGATCTGCGAGGATGCCGAGCTCGGCCTGCGGCTGATGCACGCTGGCTACGAACTGATCTACGTCGACGAATTGATGGGCAAGGGCCTTACCCCCGCCGACTTCAAGGCCTATAAGAGCCAGCGCTACCGCTGGGCTTTCGGCGCCATGCAGATCCTCAAGGGACGCTGGCACTGGATGACACGCCGCGGTCCGCTGTCGGCCGGCCAGCGTTTCCATTTCCTCACCGGGTGGTTCAGCTGGTTCGCCGATGCGCTGCACCTGATGTTCACCCTGATGGCCATTTTCTGGACCGCGGGCATGGTCGCCTTCCCGCAATATTTCAACCTGCCGATGCAGTTGTTCCTGATCCCGGTGATCGGATTCTTCTTCGCCAAGGCGATTTTTGGCTTCACGCTTTACCGAGCGCGCGTGCCTTGCGGCTGGCGCGACACCCTGATGGCGTCGCTGGCCAGCATGAGCCTTTCCCATGCCATCGCCCGCGGCATCATCCACGGCCTGACACGCAAGAAGACGGCGTTCATCGTTACCGCGAAGAGCCGCCGCCTGGGCGAATCCAGCTTTGCCGCGTTCACCCCCGTGCGCGAGGAAATGCTCATGGTGTTCGGGTTGGCCCTGGCCGTGACCGGCATGGCCAAGGCCTTCGGCACGGCATACTTTGAGAGCATCCTGTGGATGTTCATCCTGTCTGCATCCGCCATCCCTTATGTTTCAGCCACGGTTGGTGCATGGATCGCGCACAAGTCAGGCGACGCTGCAGGCTGAGATTAATTGCATGGAATAAGGAAGGCGGGCACGGTACCGTTAACGATGCCCGCCTCAGGTCGGCGCCAAGGAGAGAAGACCTAGCAACATGCGCCGCACCATCCGCCCCTTTTGCCTCGCCGCCGCGCTGCTGCTGTTGCCCGCCTGGGCCCACGCGGCAGTGCGACTGGTGGTGGACGGCGTCGACGATACGCTCAAGCCCGCCGTGATCAACGCGGTGGCACTGAGCCAGTACACAAGCCGCGACGTCACCGCGGCCCAGGTGCGGCGTCTTTATGAACAAGCCCCCGACCAGGTCCGTGAAGGATTGAAGCCCTACGGCTACTACGAGGCGGAAGTCACCGGCGACATCGCGCAGGAAGGCAACAACTGGCGCGTCACCTTGCACGTGAAAGCTAATACCCCGGTAAAAATCACCGAGGTGAATGTAAGCATCGACGATACGGTCGCCAGGCTGCCACGCATCCGCGGCGCCGTCACGGGGGTGAAGAACCTGAAGGGCCAGGTGATGGACGATGGTGTCTATGAAGGCGCCCGCGACCGCGTCGGCGCCATGCTTACCTCCAGCGGTTACCTTGATGCCCGGCTCACCAGGCACACGGTGGAAATTACCCGCGCCGAGCACGCTGCCGTGATCACCCTCGCCTGGGAAACCGGCCAGCGCTATCGCATTGGCCACATCGCCTTCAAAGGCTCGCAGTTCCGCGATGGTTTCCTCGACCGCTACCTGCCCTTCCACGAAGGCGATTATTTCTCGCAGGACCAACTTCTGCAGTTGCAGCAGGCCCTGAACGGCGCGGATTATTTCTCCGTGGTGAACGTGATGCCCGATATCGACAACGCGAAGAACGGCGAGGTCAACGTCAATGTCGAACTGGCGCCGGCGCCGCGCACCATCTACACCGGCGGCCCCTTCATCGGCACCGATACGGGCGTGGGTCTTCGCGGCGGCATCGAGAAGCGCTGGGTGAACGACCGCGGCCACAAGTGGAAGAACGAGATCGTGGCGGCGCAACGCCTGAAAACGCTCACCTCGCTCTATACCATCCCGATGCCCGGCCCCGACCAGCGCAGCTTCAACTTCGGCGCCACCTTCCGCGACGCCGATACCACCACCTCCACCGCGCACACGCTCGAGCTCGTGGCCAATGAAACCAAGCTCTGGCACGGCTGGACGCGGGTGATCGGCGTGCACGCGCTCACCGGTACCTTCACCGTGGGCAAGAAGGGTGGCGAGACGGATAACACCATCGGCATCGAGCATGGCCGCAGCACGTTGCTTTACCCGGAAATCTCGCTGTCGCGAAAATCCGGCGACAACCCCATTTTCGTGCGGCGTGGCTGGTCGGTAACGCTCACCGCGCGCAGCACCGTGGGCACGGTGCTTTCCAGTACCAGCTTCACCCAGTTCCTGGCCGACGGGAAGTGGATCCGCAGCTTCGCCGGCAACAATCGCTGGATCGTCCGCGGTACAGCCGGCTATACCACGACCAAGGACTTCAGCGATCTGCCGCCGCAGCTGCGCTTCTTCGCCGGCGGCGACCGCTCGGTGCGTGGCTATGGCTTCGAAAGCTTAGGTCCCCGCAACGATTTCGACCGCGTCATCGGCGGCAAGAACCTGTTGGTGGCTAGCAACGAAGTGGAACACTACTTCACCAGGAACTGGGGCATGGCGGCCTTCGTCGACGCCGGCAACGCATTCTCAGGCACCGATATCCGCCCGGCGATCGGCGCGGGCCTGGGCGTGCGATGGCTTTCCCCCGTGGGCATGATCCGCGTGGACGTGGGCACGCCCATCCGCAACGACCGCGAGCACGGCATCCAGCTGCACGTGGTGATCGGGCCCGACCTATGACCGATACCGTCGCCCGCGCCCCCTTGCCACGCCGCCGTCGCTGGTGGCGCTTCGCCTTGTTCGCGCTGGGCATGCTGCTGGTGTTGGTGGCTGCCTTCGCCTGGTGGCTGCTGGGTACGACGTCCGGGCTTTCCTTCGCGCTGGCACGTGCACAGGGCTTCACTGCTGGCGCCCTGCAGGTGGGCCAGGCCGATGGCCGCCTGCTGGGTCCGCTGACACTCACCAACGTCCGCTACGACGATGGCAAGGGCACGCAAGTCACCGTGGGCAGCATCGAAGTCGACTACGCTTTCCGCGCCCTGCTCGGCCGAACGGTGCACGTACGCCGCCTTGACGTGGAAGACGTATCGGTATCGCTGCCCGCACCACAACCGGACACCGAAGCCCCGGCGCCGTTCTCGCTGGAGCCGCCCGTGGTGATGCAGGTGGACCAGGCACACGTGGGCAAGGTCACCATCGTCCAGGAGGGCAAGCCGCTCTTCGCCTCCGACACGCTCGACCTCGCCGCGTCATGGACGAAGAAAGGCATCGAAGTACACCAGCTCGTCCTTCGCGCGCCCGACGGCCAGGCCGACCTTGCCGGCACCCTGGCCGTTGGCAAGGGTTATCGCGGCGATGGCCAGGCCAAGGTGTCCTGGCAGGTGGGCGATACGCGCTACGCCGGCAAGGTCGTGGCGCACAGCGATGGTGCGAAGGCAAAGCTTTCCATCAGCGTTACCGAGCCGACGCTCGCCCAGGTGGACATGGACCTTGTGCAGTCGGGCGACTATGCGTGGACGGCGAAGATCGACGCGCCGCGGTTCGATCCCAAGCCATTGCTGGGGGAAAGTTCACTCACCGCGCTGGGCCTGCACGTGCAGGGCAGCGGCAATCGCTACGGCGCGAACCTCACCGGCGACGCCGACGTCAACGAGTACCACCTGCGCCTCACGCCCCTGCGCGCGCACTTCGACCAGAACTACAAAACACTCACCCTCGAGCAACTGAACCTCGCCACCGACCGCTTCAAGGGCGCGCTGCAGGCGTCGGGCACGGTGGATCTTGGCGCGAGCCCCGTGTCCGCCAACCTCATCCTGGCCTGGACCAACCTTCTGCTCCCGGCCGATCTCGCCGGCCAGGAACTGGCCTCGCAGGGCAAGGTCATCGCGCGCGGCAGTGCCGATGCCTTCCATGTGGAAGGCGCGGTGGATGTCGGTCCGCCCGGCAAGCTTGCCAAGCTCGCGCTCAACATCGACGGCACGCCCCAGCGCATCGCACTCAACGCGTTCACTGTGCTGCAAGCGAAGGGGAAACTGGACGCCACCGGCACGCTTACCCTGCAACCGGAACTGGCGTGGAAGCTCGAGGCCAAAGCGGAGCATTTCGACCCCGGCCAGCTGGCCGCGGGCTACGACGGCTCGCTCGATTTCGACCTGGGCACCGAGGGCGTGCTTGCCAAGGCCGGGCCGCACGGCACGCTCGACCTTCGCAAACTCACCGGCACCGTGCGCAAGCGCGAAGTGGGCGGCAGCGGCGAACTCACTCTCAAACCCAACCGCGTGGTCAACGGCAAGCTGCAGCTCAATTCCGGCAACAGCACCGTCGGCATCGACGCGCGGGGCGACGCGGCCAATGATGCCGACGTACGCCTGGCCATCGCATCACTCGGCGATTGGCTGCCCGACGCCGGCGGCAAGGTCGATGGCCGTTTCAACGTCAAGGGGCTTTGGCCGAAGCTTAGCGTCGACGGCACGCTCAACGGCCAGGCCGTGGTGTATGCCGGGCAGAAGATCCAGCGACTGATGGTTGAAGCCCACGTGCCTGATGTCACCACTCCGGGTGGCAAGCTCAACGTGGTGGCCAACGGTGTGTCCGCCGAGGGATTGGCTTTCGACAGCGTGCGCGTGGACGCCGGCGGCAATGCGCAACGCCACGACCTTCATGTGGTGGCGCACGGGCAGCCCCTCTCCACCGAGGTGGCCTTGAATGGTTCGCTGCAGGGCAAACACTGGAGCGGCAGCCTTGCCACGCTGGATCTCGATTTCGCCGGCATGCCGCGCTGGCGCCTGGCGCGACCGGCAGCACTGGACTTCAATGACGGCGCGGCAAGCCTTGGCGAAGCCTGCCTCACCGCGGGCGATCCTTCCCTGTGCGTTTCCGCCAAGCAAGACAAGCCCGGCAACCTCGATGCGAGCTACAGGCTTCGCCAGGTGCCGCTGGCCCTGCTGATGAGCTTGGCGGGCAATGCCAACATGCCGATCCGCGCCGAGGGCATGCTCGAGGGCGATGGCGCCATCCGGCGCAGCGCCGCGGGCGCCTTGAGCGGCCAGGCCGACATCCGCTCGGCGCATGGTTCGGTGGCCTATAACGACCACCCGGACCAGCCCCTGGTGACCTACGACGGCCTCACCGCCTCCGCCCAGCTTTCGCCGGCAACGCAGCACCTGGTCGTGGCCGCTACGCTCGACAAGGGCGGCAGGCTGCAAGGCAATGTCACGGTGAGCGGTGCGCAACAGGCGCTGTCTGGCCAGCTGGGCATCGACCTCACCGATCTTGGTGTGATCGAACTCTTCACCTCCGAGCTTGCCGACGCCAAGGGCCGCTTGCACGGGAATTTCCAGCTGGGCGGCACCGTGGCCAAGCCCGCCGTCACCGGCCAGGCGGCCCTGGAAAATTTCTCCGGCGAAGTGCCATCCGCCGGCCTGAAGCTTTCGCAAGGGCGCCTCACCCTTTCCACCACCGATGCGCAGGTTTTCCGTATCGACGGCGGCGTGCACTCGGGCAAGGGCGAGCTCACCATCGCAGGCTCCGCGGGGATCGGCACAGGCACCGGGACCACGCTTGCGATCACCGGCAGCCAGTTCACCGCGGTGGACATTCCCGCCGCACAGGTAGTGATCTCGCCGGCGCTCACCGTCAAGCAAAACAAGCAAGGCATCG
>NZ_DATHFX010000373.1:0-3278 GCF_035317885.1 Pinirhizobacter sp. | reverse complement strand
TCCACCATAGTAAGCGTCGCAAAGTTGGATGGCTTTAGATATCGAACAAACCGCAATGCTAGATCCAATGCGATGATCAACGTGCATCACCCGATCATCCCGTAAAGGGAGACAAGGGAGGTGCGATCCATCGCAGGCCATGGAGTGGCGAAATGATCGAAATAGTAGAAAGTTCAGGGAATGTGTATGCCGATCTGGGTCTCGCCGATGCGGATGACATACTCGCGAAAGCGAGCATGACCATCACGCTTGATACGGCCATCAAAAGCCGCGGTTGGACCACCCAGAAGGCGGCCGCTGCTCTGGGCGTGCGTAAAGCCAAACTGAGGAAAGTGCTAGACGGACGCTTTCACAAAGTGAGCGCCCGCGAGCTTGATTCCTGGGTGGCGGCCATGACCTCTGATCAGCCGTCATGGCTGGGGATCGGCGTCGACAACCGTCGGCGGTGAACTCCGGGAACGCACGGGGTCAGAGTCATAACTCTGACCCCCAAACCGCGCGGCTACGACGCCTCCGCCTGAGGCGTCCACGCTTCCATCAACCGCTTTTGCACCGTCGGCGGCACCACGTCGTAATGACTGAACTCCAACACGTAGTGGCCCTGGCCGCCGGTGACGGATTTCAATTGCACGGCGTAGTCGTCGAGTTCGGCGAGGGGAACATGGGCGTGGATGGCCATTTCGCCGCGGGGCAGGGTGTCGGTGCCCAGGATGTGGGCGCGGCGGGAGGCGAGGCCGCCGGTGACATCGCCGACGTTCTGTTCCGGTAGCGACACATCCAGCGTGACCACCGGCTCCAGTACCTGGGGATGGGCCTTGCTCACGGCATCGAGGAAAGCTTTGCGGCCCGCGCTCACGAACGCCACTTCCTTCGAATCCACCGGATGGTGCTTGCCATCGGTCACCACCACGCGCACGTCCTGGATCGGATAGCCGGCGATGGCGCCATGTTTAAGTGCCTGCCGCACGCCTTTCTCGATGGCAGGAATAAACTGGCCGGGTATCACGCCACCCTTGGTGGCGTCTTCGAAGCGGAAGCCTTCGCCGCGGGCCAGCGGTTCCACATGCAGGGTAACTTCGCCGAATTGGCCCGCGCCGCCGGTCTGCTTCTTGTGCCGGTGGTGACCGTCGGCCGCGCCGTTGATGGTTTCGCGATAGGCCACGCGCGGCGTATGCGACACCACTTCCACGCCGTAGCGGGAATGCATGCGCTCGAGCATCAGGCGCAGGTGCAGGTCGGAAAGGCCACGGATCACCGTCTCGTTCAGTTCGTTGTGGTTCTCGACCTGGAAACAGGGATCTTCCTCGGCCAGCCGGGCCAAGGCCTGGGCCATTTTCTGCTCCTGCCCCTTGTGCGCCGGCTCAATGGCCAGGCCGAACATCGGGTTGGGGAAAGGTGCGGGCGCCAGGTGCAGTTGGTCCTCATCGTGGGCATCGTGAAGCACGGCGTCGAAGTGGATTTCCTCGATGCGGGAAACCGCGGCGATGTCGCCGGGCAAGGCTTCGTCGATCTCGATGTGTTCCTTGCCCTGCAGGCGGAACAGGTGCGACACGCGGAAGGGCTTGCGGGCGTCGTCGATGTAAAGCTGCATGTCGCGGCGGATCGTGCCCTGGTACACGCGGAATATGCCGAGCTTGCCCACGAAGGGATCGTTGACCACCTTGAATACGTCGGCGATCACATGCCGTGCGGGATCGGGCACCGCCTCCACCGGCTCGCCGCCAAGATGCAGGAACGGTGGCGGATTGCGTTCGGCGGGGCTGGGCATCAGCCGTACGATGAGGTCTAGCAAGGGCTCGATGCCCACATTGTCGCGCGCGGAGGTGAAGCAGATGGGCACCAGGTGGCCTTCGCGCAGCGCGCGCTCGAAGGCATCGTGCAATTCGCGCGGGGTAAGCGATTCCTCGCCTTCCTCCAGGTAGTGCTCCATGGTGGCCTCGTCGGTCTCCATGATCTGGTCCAGCATCTGCTGATGCGCGTGCACGGGCGCTGAAAAATCGCTTTCGCCCCCGGTCTGGAAGAAGCAGTCGGCCACCGTGCGGCCCTTGGCGCAGGGCAGGTTCACCGGCAGGCACTGGCTGCCGAATTCATTGCGCAGGGATTGCACCAGGGAGGGAAGGTCAACGTGGTCGGCATCGATGCGGTTCACCACCAGGATGCAGGCCAGGCCGCGCTCGCGCGCCCGCTCCATCACCCATCGGGTGCCGTGCTCGATGCCGTGTGCGGCATTGACGACCACCGCGATGGTTTCCACCGCGTCCATCGCCGCCAGGGCCGGTCCACGGAACTCTGCGTAGCCTGGGGTGTCAATCAGGGTGATGCGGTGGCCGTCGCGCTCGAGGGAGGCGATGGCCGTGTCGATCGAATGCCCTCGCGCTCGCTCGGCCGGGTCGAAATCGGAAACGGTATTGCCGCGTTCGACTTCGCCCCGGGTGGCCAGGGCGCCGCCGGCATGCAGCAGGGCTTCGAGCAGGGTGGTCTTGCCCGCGCCGGCATGGCCGGCGAGGGCTAGGTTGCGGATGTGTTCCGTGGTGTACGACACGATGCGACCCTCCGAGGTTAACGGTACGGGCGGGCGGCATGGGGGCGGCGTCGATGACTGGCGTCGCGACCGTACGCCGCGAGCGGCATGACGATGGCGTTGGTGTCCCCATAGCCTTCTCCCATCCGCAAGGCGCGTCAAGCGGCTTAGGCCGCGTTTAGGGCCCGGTCGCTAAGCTCGGCGGTTCATTCATCGAAAGTCGGCGCGAGAACGGAGATCATCGGCCAGTGCAGCACCAGGGAGTCCCCGTACCCGACCAGGTAGAACACCACCGCCTCGTGCTCGAGCCACGCCAGGGCGCGGGCCTGGCCGTGATCGATGCCCCCACCCGGGCCCTCCTGCACGAGATGCGCTGGCGCCAGGCGCCCCGTGAGCGCCTTCCCGTGGTGCTGGGCATCGTGCTGGTGGTGGCGCTGCACCTGGTGATCTTCATCGCCGCCCGCGTCGGCATGCAGCCGCACGCGCGCGAGGCGCTGCATGATCCGCGCGATTCCGCCCTGCAGGTGCGCCTGATCGACCGGCCGCGGGCGATCCCGGCCGAGGCCGCGCCGCCACCGCCGGAAATTCCCATACCAAAGAACACACCGCCGAGGACCGCCGCCGAACACCACGCCGCGCCGCCTGCCCAGCCCGCTCCCGCCCCGCCACCGCCTCCATCGCGCGAAGCGCCCGCACCAGGGGCCATGCAGGCCACGCTTGGACCTTCCGCGCCCCGGCTTTTCGACAACGGCCAGGC
>NZ_DATHFX010000372.1:0-2907 GCF_035317885.1 Pinirhizobacter sp. | reverse complement strand
ACCCAGGTGATGGCCGGGCAGGGCACGGCGACCCTCGAACTGATGGCGCAGGCGCCCGACCTGCATGTGATCGTGATACCTGTAGGCGGTGGCGGCCTTGCCGCCGGTACCGTGATCGCCGCAAGTGGCGTTGATGCGAACGTTGTGGTCCACGCGGCGGAACCCGCTGGTGCTGCCGATACCAGCCGATCGCTGGCGGCGGGAAGGCGCGAGGTCGACTTCGTGCCCGAGACGGTCTGCGACGGCCTCCGCGCTGCGATCGGCGAGACGAACTTCGCCGTACTGTCCGGTCATGGCGCATGGCCGCGATGCACTTGAAGATGATCGTGGAAGTCTCAAGCGCCACGGTGCTGGCGGCCGTGCTGAAGCAGCCAGGCGTGTTCGCGGGCAAGCGCGTCGGGCTGGTGCTTACTGGCGGAAACGTGGATTTCGACTCACTTCCCTGGTGAGAGGCCCACGCCTGTAACGGCCGTAAGACTTAGCGTCCCTTGCGGCCGGCAGGTGCCGGGGCGGCAGGACTTGCCGCTTGGATTGCAGGCGGGCTGAATGAGCGATAGTCGAAGGACGGTGGGTTGTAGCCCTGGTTGAATGAGTTGCCGCGCGTGTAGATCGGGAACGGCAATGCATGCCCGAAGTCCTGCGGGCCAAGCTCCGCGACGAGGTCGGAGTTGTCGTAGTCGGCGTAGATATTCCACACGTTGGCGTAATACGTGTAGGTATTGCCAGTGGACCCGGCAGACATGTGGGCCAGTTCCCGGTGCAGACGCTTCTTGGCCCGCTCAAGGGCGACGGCATCGGAGTACTTCACCTTCAGCTTCTGCATTTCCTGCCAGCCTTGCTGGCGCTCGGCTTCGGTGGACTGCTCGATCGCCGAATGTTGCGTGGCCGCGTAGATGGCTGTCTTGCGCTCGGCGGCAAGCGTGAGCCACGCCAGACCCAGCGGGCGGTTCTTCGGCAGCTGGTCGCCGTTGAAGTAGGCCACGCCCAGCGCATACTGCGCGCGCTTGCTGCCCCAGGATGCCGCTTCCTGCAGGTTGTAGAGCGCCGCGTTGCGGTTGCCGTCCCAGAACGAGCGAACGCCCTCGCAGAAGTAGTAGTTGCCCGGCAGCATGCGTTCGAGCCCGTCGGGGCAGCGCTGCTGATCCATGGCGGCGGCTTTTTCCTGGCCGGGAAGCGGCGTGGGCTCCTCGCCAGCCATGGCGGCCATGCCGACACTGGAAAGTGCAAGTGCAATGACAAGACTGATTTGCTTCATGACGTTCTCCGTCGCTCCCCCGAGCAAGCTGGATGCTACTCCTGCCTCGCGGCGGCAGAGATGAAGCTGTTTTCATCAAGGGTTTTGCCGAAAAGACCTGATGGACGGGCCTGGCGCGTCCTGCCGACCCCGCTGCGGTGGCGGCCTTACCCGCGCGTCCGCCGCGAGCCGCGGAGCTTGTCGATCGGGAAACTTGCCATTTCGCCGCCCGCGCTGGCCCGGGCCTGGCCGTCGGGGGCCCCCCAGCCGTGGGCCGTGACCACTTCCCAGGTGGCCGGGACACGGCCATCCACGCGCAAGGCATCGTAACGCTCGAGCATGCGGCGATAGTGCCCCTTTCCGGTGAGGCCGCGCTGGCGGGACGCGTCGGCGTTGGTGGCCCCCAGGCCCTTGAGGTCCTTCATCAGCCCGGCAGGGTCGGCATAGGTCAGGGTGTAGCGCTCGACGCTGAGCACCGGATCCTTGAATCCGGCCGAAAGCATGGCGTCACCGATATCGTGCATGTCCAGGAAGCGGGCCACGTGAGGTTGCCCGTCGCTTTCGGCCCAGGCCTGGCGCAACTCCTTCAGAGTGTCGGGGCCGAAGGTGGTAAAGGCGAAGAAACCGCCCGGACGCACCACGCGCACGCATTCGGCGAAAAGGCGCGGAAGATCCTCGCACCACTGGAAGCACAGGTTCGAATGCAACAGGTCGACGCTGCGATCATGCACCGGCAGGGCGTAGGCATCGGCACAGACGCGGCCGAAGGGCTTGAGCCATCCGGAATGGGACTTTGCCTGTCGCAGCATCGGCAATGACAGGTCCATCGCCACCACCTGGGCCTTGCCATAGGTCTTCTTCAGCAGCGCCGTGCCACGACCGGTGCCGGCGCCGACATCGACGATGCGTTCAGGCGTTTCGGTGAAGAATTCAAGCCGCTCGAGCAGGCCCTGCTGTACCTCGCGCTGCAGCACGTCGTGCTCTTCATAGGTGGCTGCCGCACGCGAGAAACTGCGTTGCACCTGGCGGTGGTCGAAGTGGAAGTCACTCATGGCAAGGTGTCGATGAAGGTCGTGATGGCCGAGGCAACGACATCGGCATGGCCGATGAATGGAGCGTGCCCCGCGTGGGGAATATCGATGAAGCGGCCGTCGCACAGCGCTGCGGCCGCCTGCATGGCGGCAGGATGGACTACGCGATCGCGGTGGCCAGCTAGCCAGAGGCTGGGCAGTCTGAGCGCGGGCAGGCGTTCGCGCAGATCGGTGTTTTCGAGCAGGGCGATGCCTTCCATCAGCACGCGGGCATCGGGATCGCCGCGCGAGAACACCCGTTCCCGCATGTGCCGCGCTTCGCCGCGCGGATCGCCTGATCCCATCGCCTCCAGGGCAATGAACCGCTCGAGCGTGACGTGGTAATCGGCAGCCAGGTCGCTGGCCAGTTGACGCACGAGATTCCGATCGCTGCCGTGCGGCCAGTCGTCGACACGCACGAAGCGCGGCGAAGCGTCCATCATGACCAACGCGTTCACACGTTCAGGCAGGTCGAGCGCGGCGGTCAGTGCCACCAGGCCGCCCAGCGACCAGCCCAGCCACGCTGCCGGCGGCGTGGCCGACGCCACCGCGCGAGCAACCGCCAACGGCTCAAGCGGCAACGTGGACGCGCGGGAGCGGCCG
>NZ_DATHFX010000371.1:0-3308 GCF_035317885.1 Pinirhizobacter sp. | reverse complement strand
GATCGATGGACCTGCGTTGGCCGATGGCTTCATCACCGTCGATGAAGATGCCGGCATCACCTACGGTGGCGGCACCCGCAGCTGGCGCGTCGTCAACACAGCAAGCACGCACGCAGCCGACCACGCAACGCGTCACTGGATCGACCACGACATCGACGCGGGGTTTGCGTGGTTACCCGATGCAGCGATCGGTGAACTATTACCACAATCGCTTTCCTTCGAACGCCTTGGCGCGGTGAATTTCAACAAGGGATGCTTCCCGGGACAGGAAATCGTCGCGCGCATGCACTATCGCGGCGCAGGCAAGCAGCACCTGCATACGGCGAGGTTCGACGCTATCGCTTCACCTGGTGCGACATTGCGCCGCAACAGCGCTGCCATCGGCATGCTGCTGAACGCGCATGCTTTGGATGGTGCAACCAAAGCATTGGTGATCCTGAATGACGTGATCCTTGACGATGAACGCTCTGGCGTATTCGATGTCCAAGGCAAGCAGACGAACCTTGCATCACTGCACATGTGGCCACATTGAATAGAACGAATGGCATGTGCCGATAACGCGTACACGCAAATTTCATCTGCGGTGCAGCACAAATTGGTTCACGTATGTTGTGAGCCTTTGCTGAACAAGATGGCCCTTGCACTTGCCAATGTGATGCATCCCCCACTAGGCTCCGCCGATCGAATTTGGGTAACGGTGTAACACCCCGTTACATGACGCGACGAATCGACTGGCAGTCGAATCGGCGCGACCCGGCATGACGCCGGTGACAATACGCTGTGGTGCGCCGCCAATGCTTACTGTGCAGGCCGCCCGATCAACAACAGCGAAACGCATTCCCACCGGGCTCGGACACCCGGCGTGATAGTCACATGTCGTGACGCCCGCAAGCCATGGTATCGGCGAGCGGTCAATCCAGGTGGCCACGGCCTGCCAGCCGTCCACCGCTACACGTTCAAAGGCTGCGTCATCCGCCTTCGACGGAAAGCAAGTTGGAGGCAGAACGAATGAAATTATCGATGTTGCTTTGGGTGGCGTCCGTCCTCCCGCAACACCTCGCTGACCAGACGTGCCTGGCGACGACGGTTTACCTGGAAGCACGTAGCGAGTCGACCATCGGGCAGTATGCGGTGGCGGAAGTCGCGATGCGGCGGCGTGACCGCAGCAATGAGGGCACATCGGTGTGCGATGTTGTCAGCGCACCGCGCCAGTTCGCCATCAGCACCACGCCCAAGACGTTCGAAGTAACCGATCTCACCTCCTGGCAGAAGGCATGGAAGATCGCCGGCGATTCCATCGACAACTGGAACCTGCCAAAGAGCCAGCGACTGGTCTATGTTCCCCGCGCAGACCACTTCGCCACGACCTCGGTGAACACCGCCTGGTCACGCAACAGAGTGACGACGATCGGCGACCACGCCTTCTACGCCGTCAACTAGCTCCACCCCCAGAACCCAAGCAAAAGAAAAGCCCTCCTCTCGGAGGGCTTTTTGTTTGGACGTCTGGACGTCCGTTACACCTATCGGCGGAAAACGTGGCCGTCGCGCACTTCCACGTAATCGCCCTGGCGCACTTGAGGATCCTCGCGCTGGGTGACGGTGGCGGTACGGCCATCGTCGAGCCTTACCACGGTCTGGAAGGCCACGTCGTCGCCCGACTGGTTCTTGCCCACCGCATTGCCGACGAAGCCACCGGCCACGGCACCGCCCACGGTGGCCGCGGTGCGCCCGTCGCCATGGCCCACGGTGCTGCCGAGCACGCCGCCGATCACGGCACCTAGGATGGCACCGCCCGGGGACGATTGCTTGCGCACGTACACCTGCTGGATGTCATCCACCACGCCGCATTGGCCACAGCCACGCGGGGCTTGCTGGTACACCACCTCGCGGCTCTCGTAGCGGCGATGCGGCTGTTCGACGCAGGCAGACAGGCCGACGCAGGCCACGGCGGCGGCAAGCACGATCCGGGTGACGACTAGGGTCTTCATGGATTGAAATTCTCGCTCGAGGTTGATGGGAGGGCTGGAAAAATACGTTACTGGGCCGACTGGCGCGGATCGCGCGCATCGGATACCGAAACCACGCCTTCCTGGACCTCGACCCGGTCACCTGGGTCATGGTCCATGCGCACGCTGCGGGTGACGCCGTTGTACTGGTACTTCACGTCATAGGCGACGACCTTGTCGGTGGCCTGCCCCACCGTCTGGCAGCGGCGCTGCACCGACTGCGTGACATTGTTGGCCTGGCGGTTTTCCTGGATGCGCTTGCCTGCATAGCCGCCGCCGACGGCGCCTGCCACGGTGGCCAGCGTACGGCCATTGCCATGGCCGACCTGGTTGCCGAGCAAGCCGCCGGCCACGGCACCGATGGCGGTACCGGCCAGCTGGTTGGGATCTTTCACCGGCACGTGCCGGTTCACCACGACATCGTGGCACTCCTGCTGCGGCTGGGTCTGCTCGCGGACGGGGTCCACGCTCACCACCCGGGCAAACTTCGAACCGGCTTCGCCCACGGCAGCGTCGGCATCGCGGTTGCAGCCGGCGACGCCCAGGGCCATGGTCGCGCCAACGGCGAGATACAAGGTCGACGTCATAAGGGACTTCATGGATCACTCTCCTGTTATTCAGCCAGACCGGACACGACCCCTCGCCGTGCCGGTGGGCACGCTGCCATTGAACGTTCGGCATACTGAATGCGCGCTTAGAACGATTTTCACGAGGACTGCACATTGATCGCCATCGTTGACACCCATGCCCATCTCGACGATGCAAGCTTCGCCAGCGACCTGGGAACCGTGATGCAGCGGGCCGCCGACGCCGGCGTCGCGCGCGTGGTGGTGCCGGCGATCGACCGGGGCAACTGGGAGGCGGTGGCAAGCCTTGCCGCCGCCGACGAGCGTATTGCCGCCGGCTATGGCCTGCATCCACTGATGCTCGAACGGCACCGCGACGAGCACCTGGATGAGCTTCCCGGCTGGCTCGACGCGCATCCCCATGTGGCCATTGGCGAGATCGGCCTGGACTTCTACGTGGAGGGACTTCCGCCTCCCCGCCAGCGGGAAATCTTTGCCCGCCAGCTCGACCTCGCCGGCGAACGCAAGCTGCCGGTGATCGTGCATGCGCGCCGCGCGCTCGAGGAGGTCACCCTCACCCTGCGCCGGCACAAGGGCCTGCGCGGCGTGGTGCACAGTTTTGCCGGCAGTGCCGAGCAGGCGCGGCAATTGTTCGACCTTGGCTTCATGCTGGGTATCGGTGGCCCCGTGACCTACGAGCGTGCCCGGCGCCTGCGCGAGGTCGTGCGAACCATGC
>NZ_DATHFX010000370.1:0-7437 GCF_035317885.1 Pinirhizobacter sp. | reverse complement strand
GACGCCCCGGCCAGGCCGTATAGCGTTGCACTACCAAACCTTTGGAACCTCCCGGCGACACCCCGCGTCCCCTTCCCCCGGCGGAGCGTCGACTTTTTGACGCTAGCGCGTTTTACGGTGAATGTGGAGAGGCCGGCTTCTCATTTTTCAACCCCTTACACGGAAATCAAGTACTTACGTTGAAAAATAGGTCTTTCGGCGGAGGGCTTAGTCAGGCTTGAAGTCGAGCGCCACGCCGTTGATGCAGTAGCGCAAGCCCGTCGGCGGCGGCCCATCCGGAAAAACATGGCCGAGGTGACTGCCGCACCGGCTGCAATTCACCTCCACGCGGACCATGCCGTGGCTGGTATCGCGGGTTTCGTCCAACGCGCCGGGGGCGGGGGTGTCGAAGCTTGGCCAGCCGGTGCCGCTCTCGAATTTCTTGCCCGAGGCAAACAGAACCTGGCCACAACCGGCGCAGGCGAAGCTGCCTTCGCGCTCTTCGTGCAGCAAGGCGCAACTGCCCGGGCGCTCGGTGCCGTGGCCCCGCAGCACCGCGTACTGTTCAGGGGTGAGCAGGCGGCGCCATTCCTCGTCGGTGCGGGTGACGGGGTAAGTCTTCTGTAGGGTAGCCATGCCATTGCTCCTTGGGGGGCGGGTTAGCTCCCCAAGTGATAGCGCAGGGCAGGTTATTCAACCGCGAAGGCGCCCCAGCACCCAGTGCGCCACCGCGGCGATGGGCAGGCCGAACAGGAACAGGTGGAAGGAAATGCTCATCGCCATGCGCCAGGGCACGTGCGTGGTCTGGAAAGGTGCGGCCGAAAGCGGCAGGACGATCCAGTTCATCACCACATAGGCCACCAGCCCATAGACGATGCCCCAGGGCACGAAGTGCCGCGACAGCGTGGCCGACCGCTGCGCCGCCGCCACCCAGACACCTGCGAACACCAACGAGATCGCCCAGTGCAATACCGCACCGAACACGGCGCTGCCCATGCCACCCTCGAACGCCGGGCGACCCTCGATGCCGCTAGCGATCGACTGGAACACCTGGATCGGTGTTACGCCGAACGATTGCTGGATGGGAAGCGCCGGCACGATCTCGACAATCGCGGCCACGGTACCTGCGGCCAGCGTCGCCATAAGCCATCGATTCATCGCGCCCTCCCCGTTTGCGTGGAATGAAAATTACAGGCCAATTTCATCGACCACAAGCCAATTGGCCCGCTTCGGACGCAAGAAATTGGTCGTTTACTGGCAAAGGCTTGCGAAGGATGTTCCATCCCTACGGCATAAGCCGACTTGGGGAAACGTCAACATGTTCGTACAGAACCGCCGCCGCGCAACGGCGCTGGGGCTCACCCTTGCATTGGCAACACCGCATGCCTTCGCCCAGTCCAATGCATCGGGCACGATCTTCGGCCAGGTACCGGTGCAAGCGGGTACCACCGTTCGCATCGCCAATGTCGACACGGGCCTTAGCCGCGACATCACCGCCGACAGCGCCGGGCGTTATCGCGCCGCATCGCTTCCCGTGGGCCGCTACACGGTAACCCTTGTGCAAGGCGGGGCAAGCGTCGCCACGCGTGACGACGTCACCGTGACCATCGGCTCGGGCAGCGAGGTCTCGTTCGGCGGCGCCGAGGGCACCACCGGCGCCAAGACCCTCGAGGGCGTTCAAGTGGTGGCCAACGCCCTTCCGGCGATCGACGTGTCCACCACCGATTCGCGCACCGTACTTACCTCCGAGCAGCTGCAGAAAATTCCCGTGGCCAGGGACGTCACCTCCACCGCGCTGTTGGCGCCAGGCGTGGTATCGGGCGATTCGCGCTATGGCAATGTGATCAGCTTCGGCGGCTCGGCCGCCTCGGAGAACGCGTACTACATCAACGGCTTCCCGGTCACCAATCCGCTCACCTCGATCGGCCTGACACAACTTCCCTACGACGCGATCGACCAGCAGCAGGTGCTGACCGGCGGCTACGGCGCCGAATTCGGCCGCTCCACCGGCGGCGTGATCAACATCATCACCAAGCGTGGCGGCAATACCTGGAAAGCCGGCGTGGCGGCGTACTGGTCGCCCGAAGCGCTGGAGGCATCGCCGCGCAACATATATGTGCCACACAACGGCACGCCGATCGATGGCACGCTCAACCGCTACCAGAACGACAACAAGGACAATACGTTCGAATACGGCGCCTACATCAGCGGTCCGCTGGTGGAAGACCGCCTATTCGTCTATGCCACGGCCGAGATGACCCGTGCGCACGACGTGAACGTACAGCCCATCGGCGCGGCCGGCGGTTACAGGGAAAGTGAATTCCGCACGCCGCGATGGTTGGCGAAGATCGACTGGAACATCACCGACAACCATATCCTCGAGCTCACGGGTTTTTCCGACAAGACCAATGAACAGCGCGACGCCTATGCCTTCGACTACACCACGCTCACCCATTCGGACGTACGGGCAAGCCGCACCAACCTGAAGAACGACCCCACGGTGGGGCCCGCAAGCCAGAACGGCGCGGATACGCACATCGCCAAATACACCGGTTACATCACCGACAACCTTACTGTCACGGCGCTCCTGGGGAAGCAGACCAGCCAGCACGTGAACCTGATTTCCGGCTCCGATCCCACCTGCCCTTCGATAGGGGACAATCGCCCCGTACCACCGGACCAGATCATCAAGAGCTCCTGCCAGGCAGGAAGCGGCCCCGTGAGCGATGCGTTTACCCGTGACAGCACGCTGGCGCGGCGCCTGGACGTGGAATGGCGCCTGGGCAACCACGACTTCCGGGCCGGCATCGACAACCAGGTGCTTCGTTCGGATACGGGCGCTGAGATTCCCGGCGGTTACGCCTGGGTGTATCAGCACTCGGACGATCCGAATTCGCCGGTCTTTCCCTCGCTCGGGGTGAACGGCGCGCCGGGCGGCAATGGCGATTACGTGGTGAAGAACTACCAGACCACGCTTGCCAATGTCACCGTGAAGCAGCAGGCGCAGTATGTGGAAGACCGCTGGCAGATCGGCGACCGCTACCTGCTTTCCATCGGCCTGCGCAACGAGCAATTCAGCAACTACAACAGCGACGGCATCGCTTATGTAAAGCAGCGTCATCAGCTGGCTCCGAGGCTCGGCGCCACCTGGGACGTGTACGGAGACTCCACGTTCAAGGTGTATGCCAACGCCGGGCGTTACCACATTGCCCTTCCCAACAATGTGGCCGTGCGCGGCGCATCAGGCGCCCTTATTACGCAGGAGTACTTCACCTACACCGGGTTCGACCCGGTGACCGGGGTGCCTACCGGCCTAACTCCCCTAGGCCCGGGCCCGGTATCGGCAAACAACGAGTTCGGCGAGGCACCCGATCCGCATATCGTGGCCAAGAAAGGCCTCGATTCCCACTACCAGGACGAATATATCCTGGGTTTCGACAAGCAACTGGCGCAGGACTGGAACTTCGGCGCCAAAGCCACTTACCGCAACCTGCGCAGCGCCATCGACGACTTCTGCGACCCCCGTCCCTTCGCCAACTGGGCGGCCCGCAATGGTTACGATTCGTCCAACACCAGCAACTTCATCTGCGCATTGTTCAACCCCGGCCATGGCGGCGAGTTCTTCTACGACGTGGACGGCAATGGCACGCTCGAGGACATCAAGCTAAGCGCCCAGGATCTTGGCTATCAAAAACTCAAGCGTAAGTACCTGGCGCTGGATACTTATCTTGAACATCCCTTCGATGGCCGCTGGTACGGGCGCATCGACTATACGATTTCGCACAGCTTCGGTAACGACGAGGGACAACTCCTTTCCGATCTCGGCCAGGCCGATGTGTCCCAGGTACAGACATGGGACTTCCCGGAACTGATGATCGGCAGCAACGGTCCGCTGCCCAACGATCGCCGCCACCAGATCAAGGCGTTCGGGTATTTTCAGGCAACACCCGAATGGCTGTTCGGCGCCAACCTTTTCGTGGCCTCAGGCCGGCCGAAGAACTGCCTGGGCATCGATCCCGATCGCAACGATGTCGCCTCCGGGTATGGCTCGGCGTTCTTCTACTGCAACCTCGCCCATGCCGCCCCTCCGGAGTACCAGTTCGTACCACGCGGATCACAAGGACGGCTGCCATGGACCTGGCGTCTTGACCTGAGCTCCACCTGGAAGCCGGCATTCGCCGATCACAAGCTGGCTCTCCGCGCCGATGTGTTCAACGTGTTCAACCATCAGGTGGTGCAGAACGTCAACGAGCGGTTCAACGTCGGCGGCACCACCTCGTTCGCCCCGGCCTATGGGCAGGCGATCAGCTATAGCGAGCCGCGCTCGTTCCGATTCTCGATGATGTACGACTTCTCGCTTTAGAAAGCACATTGACCCCCTACCCCATAATGAAGGACAGTCCGTTGTGAACGGGCCACCTTGGGGTAGGGGATTGTTCCTGGAGCTGGACGGCCGCGGGCCGCGACATGCGCAGTTGACGCGCGCCCTGAAGGAGGCGATCCGCAGTGGTCGCCTTCCAGCGCATACGCGCCTGCCGCCCACGCGCGAACTGGCCTTGAGCCTTGGGCTGTCGCGCAGCACGGCGCTGGCGGCCTACGAGCAGCTGCAGGCGGAGGGTTTCCTTGAAAGCCGTCAGGGTTCGGGGAGTTTCGTGGCTCCGCAACAGGTCGTTCCCACGCTGTCGAAGGGTCCGCCGGCACGCGAAGTGGCTCCCCCTTCGCGCTATGTGAGGCGCCTGCGCGAAGGCATCGGCCGCGCGGTGGGACGGCGGCACTATGGACTGCGCTACAACCTGCAATATGCCGAACCGCTCGTGCAGCCGGGTCTGGCTGAACGCTGGAGCAAGGAGATCGCCCACGCGGCGGCCTATACCGATACCGACTACCCGCGCACGCAGGGACTGCCGGCGCTTCGCGAAGGCATTTGCGACTACCTTGCCCGGCGGCGAGGCGTGGTGGCCAGCCCCGACGACGTGATCATCGTCAACGGCGCCCAGCAGGCGTATGCCCTATGCGCACGCGTACTGCTGGACGAAGGCGACCGCGTGGCGCTGGAAGACCCTCACTATTTTTCCTCGTACCAGATCATGCGCGTCCATGGCGCGGAGATCGTGGGCGTGCGCACCGACGAAGACGGCATGGTCTGCGACGAGCTCCCCGCCGAGCCCGCACGGCTGGTCTGCGTAACGCCTTCGCACCAGTTTCCCGGCGCCAGCCTGATGTCGTTGCCGCGCCGCCTTCAATTGATCGCCTATGCCGAGAAACACGGTAGCTGGATCCTCGAGGACGACTACGACGGCGAGTTGCGCTTCGATGGCCATCCGCTGGCCGCCCTGCGCGCGCTGGACGCGGCCTCGCGGGTGATCTACGTGGGTACGTTTTCCAAGGTGCTGTTTCCCTCGCTGCGCCTGGGTTACATGGTGGTGCCGCCGGCCCTGCTCGAGGATTTCCTTGCCGCCAAATGGCTGAGCGACCTGGCCAGCCCCGCGATCGAGCAGGCAGCGCTGGCGGCGCTGATCGCCGACGGCAGCTTCGAGCGGTTCCTTCGTGCAGGAATCAAAGACCTGAAGCTCCGCCGCGACACCCTGCTCGATGGCCTGCGCACGCACGTGGGCGACCGGCTGGAGCTCTTCGATCCTCCGGCGGGCATGCACATCGTGGGCTGGTTCCGTAGCATCGACGAGGCACACGCCGCGCGCCTGGTCGACCATGCCGCATCGCGCGGGCTGGGCCTTCACCCGATGGCGCCGTTCTATCTTGACCCGCCGCCGCGGCCGGGCCTGCTGATTGGCTACGCAGGCATGTCGTGCGCGGATATACGCGAAGCCACGCGCCTCTTCGGCAGCTGCCTGCGCGAGCTGGGCCTGTGAAGACGAGGCCTTCGAATGCGCAAACCTGCCGCGCCTTGCGCTATACACATGTTCCCTTGGCTTATTCGTGACTTTCGCCATGAACCTGCGCCGACTCGTCCTTCCCGCCTTGCTGATGCTATCCATGCAGGCCAACGCCACCGACATCGTGGTTTCGGCCGCCGCGTCACTCACCAATGTCTTCGGCACCGTGGCCAAGGCCTATGAAAGCGAGCACCCTGGAACCCACGTAGTGCTGAATTTCGCGGCCTCCGATGTATTGCTGCAGCAGATCGCCAACGGCGCGCCGGCCGATGTATTCGCCTCTGCCGATCAGACCGCCATGGACAAGGCCCAGGCACAAGGCCTGATAAACAAAGATTCCCGGCGCGACTTCGCCGCCAACGAGTTGGTGCTGATTGTTCCCACCTCCGGGAAATTCACACCCGCTTCGCTCAGCGACCTCACGTCGAAAAACGTCGGCAAGGTGGCCATCGGCGACCCGGCCTCGGTGCCGGTGGGCCGCTACACCAAAGCCGCCCTGGAAGCGGCCAAGCTCTGGGAGCCGGTTTCGGCCAAGGCGGTGCTGGCGCAGAACGTGCGCCAGGCACTGGATTACGTAGCGCGCGACGAAGTGGACGCCGGCTTCGTCTTCGCCACCGATGCCACGGTCGCCGCCGGCAAGGTGCGCGTGGCGATGCGCGTAGCCACGCCCACGCCGATCATCTATCCACTGGCCGTGGTCGCGCAGTCGAAGCAGCCGGCCGAAGCGAAGGCCTTTGCCGATTTCGTGCTTTCCCCGGAAGGCCAGGGCTTGTTGGCCAAGGCCGGCTTCCATCGTCCGTAAGCAAAAAGGACATCGAAGATGAAGGTTCCTGGTTTCGCCGCTGTAGTGGGTTCGACGTTGTTGCTCCTCACCAGCCTGGCGCACGCCAGCAACCCAAAACTTCCGCCGGATCTGGCCAAGGCCGCCGCTGACTACGACCAGGCCCAGGTCCATTCCGACCGCGCGGGGCTGGAAAAGGCGCTCGCCGACGACTGGGTACTGGCCAACAGCGCCGGCAAGACACAGACCAGGCAGGAGTTCATCACCGAATCCGTGGCGCCCGGCTCAAGCGTGGAACCGTACACCGTGCAGGACGAAACGATCCGCGTGTGGGGCGACGGTGCGACGCTTGCCGGCCTGGTCGACTACAAAGGCAAGAGCGAAGGCAAGCCGTTCCAGGTGCGCATTCGCTTCGTCGACGTCTGGCGCAAGAAGGATGGCCGGTGGCAGGTGGTATACACGCAGGCCGCGCGGGTTCCCTGAACCACGGGTTGGGGGTCAGAGGAATTACTCTGACCCCACCTCATGGATACGACCGTCGCGGATCTCCAGTACCTCGTCACCCAGCGCGTCGGCGTCGGCCGGGTCGTGGGTGATCACGATCATCGGCAGGTCGAGGTTCGATTGCAGTTCGGCGAGCTCCTGTCGCAACCGGCCACGCAGGGCCGGGTCGACCGCCGAGAACGGTTCGTCCAGCAACAGGATATCCGGGCCGGCGGCCAACGCGCGGGCGAGCGCCGTGCGCTGGCGCTGGCCGCCCGATAGCTGCGAGGGATAGCTGCG
>NZ_DATHFX010000369.1:0-8265 GCF_035317885.1 Pinirhizobacter sp. | reverse complement strand
AGCCGAGGCAATGCCGAATCCCGCGTGGAGAACCTGGACGAACTGGTCAACGTGGCCAGCCGCTTCGAGCCCACGGCCGACGACATCGACGCTGGCCTTACCGAACTCACCGCTTTCCTGTCGCACGCGTCGCTCGAAGCCGGCGAAGGCCAGGGCGAGGCCTGGGACGATTGCGTACAGCTGATGAGCCTGCATTCGGCCAAGGGCCTGGAATTCCCGGTGGTGTTCCTAGTGGGCATGGAAGAGGGCCTGTTCCCCAGCCAGCGCACGGTGGAAGAAGACCGTCTGGAAGAAGAACGGCGCCTGGCCTACGTGGGTATCACCCGCGCCCGCGAGCGCCTGTTCGTGACCCATGCCGAATCACGCCGCATGCACGGCACCGAGATGCTGGCCCGGCCATCGCGATTCCTCGGCGAAATCCCAGCCGAACTCCTGGACGAAGTACGGCCTCGCGTGCAGGTGTCGCGGCCGGTCTACGGCGGCGCGGGAAGCGCCTATGCCGCCCCGGTGGCCGACACGCTGCCCGTGGCGCTGGGCTCGCGTGTGTCGCACCCGAGCTTCGGCGAAGGCGTGGTGGTGAGTGCGGAAGGCGGTGGCGCCCACACCCGCATCCAGGTGAATTTCACCGATGCCGGTTCCAAGTGGCTGGTGCTGGCCTACGCCAACCTCACACCGCTGTAGTTACTTCGGCAGGCGCGGCACGCCGTGCACGTCGCGTTCTTCCACGGCCACTGGCCGGGTATCGATGCGGCTGGCATGCACCGCAGGCAGCGGTTCGGCGGCCTCGCCACGGGCGATCGCCAATGCATTGCGATAGCAGCGGTGGGCGAGGCTGGTTTCACCCTGCCCCACGCAGGTGTCCCCCAGTGCTTCCCAGGCCAGCGGATCCGGTGCCAGCGCCAGCGCGCGCTCGAGATACGCGCGTGCCTTGCCCCACAATTTCAGGCGCACGCACATGCGGCCCAGCGCCGTGAGCAGCGAGGCGTCGTTCGGATGCGCATCGAGCCAGCCCTCGGCCCGGCGCATGCGCGTTTCGATGTCGTCCACGCCAAGCGCGCCATAAGTCGCCGCCAGGGACGAAGACCACTCGCGGCGCAGCGATGATTCCACTTCGTCCATCGCGGCCAGGTTCTGGCCAAAGCCCGCGGCGCGGCGCGCGTAGGCATCGACCACAGCCGCGGAGCGGCGCTGGTTCTTCGGCAACGTCGACCAGAATTCGGTCAGGGCCGCGCCATCGGGCGCGCGGGCAATGGCCATCAGCAGGATGCGGTTCTCAAGGTCGGCCAGCTGTTTCGTGGACAGCACGCCGCTTTTCTGCAGTGGCTCCAGGCAATCACGGGCGCGGCGCGTGTCGCCGGCCAGCACCGCGGATTCGGCCAGTTCCGCCCAGCCCGCGGGCGGCAGGCTCCGGGTGTCGGCGTCGGCCGCCAGCAGCGCCACCGATTCCTGGGGACGGCCGTCCAGGCGCAACAGTCGCGCACGCACGATGCGCGCGGCGGCCGGGGTGATCTGGGCCGCTTGATCGAGCGACTCGATGGCGCGGGCTTTCTCACCACGCCTGCTGGCAGCTTCCGCGGCGCCGAGCAGCGACGCTGCGCGCAGTGGCTCGTAGCGCGAGGCGCGGGAGAGATCCCGTTCGGCGTCGGCGTTACGGCCTTCGAACAGGGCCACGATGCCGTCGCTGAAACGGCGGCGGCTTTGCCGCCGGTGGCGCCGGGTGGTGGCATCGAACGGCCACCGCAGCAAGAACCACAGCGCGCCGAGCAGGAACCAGATCACCAGCAAGGCGACGATGGCGAAGACCACCGTGGTGGTGATCCGCACGCCGCGGATGCGCACGAACACCAGGCCCGGGTCCGCCGCGATCCAGTGCCAGCCGAAGGCGGCCACGACCGCCACGAAAATCAACAGCAGCAACCAGCGCTAGGGCTTCATGGCCTGCCCTGGGCCGGTGCCGACGAAGGCGCGGCGGGCGCCGCCGGTGCGCCGTGCAAGGCATGCACGGAACGCGTATTGGACAATTCCGCCAGCGCTGCGCCCAACTGCGGCGGAGCGACGTTGCCGGTGGTTTCCAGCAGCATGTCGGCGATCTGCGCACGCGACTGACGTACGCGGGCGTCGTTCGGATCGAAGTTCTTTTCCAGCGTCATGTCGACGCGACGCAGGGCGTCGGTGCGCCCCTTGTCGTCGAAGGCAAGCAACGCGGCCTGGGCCTGGGCGAGGTCGAGCAGCGCCAGCTCACGCGCCAGGCGACCGTCGGCCATCGCCAGCGGCGTGCCGTCGTCGCGCTGGATGCTGATCACACCGGCCAGGGCGCGGCCGACACGAGCGAAGAACCCCTGGCCTTCTGCATCGGCCGCGGGCATGTCCACCGGGCGATAAGGCATCTGGGCAAGGTCGGTACGCATCGCCGAGATCAGGGAAAGATCGTGCGTCATTGCCGGCACCTTCACCTTCGACAGCGCCTCGCGTTCGGCATTGAGGCTTTGCCGCACGCCTGAATAGGCACCGTCGTTCACCGCGGCCAGGGCCTGGTCGGCCGAGGTGTAAGCGGCGATGGCGCCGCCGGCGTCGTTGAACAGCACGAAGCGCTCGCGACCCATGCGCAGCAGCGATTCGGCCTCGTCCAGCAACATGGTGTCGTGGCCGCTGACGCTGCGCTCGGACAACCGGGCCACGGCGTCTTCCAGGTTACGCGTGCGCTCGGCGTTGCCCAGCACGTCTTCGCGCAGCGAACGATTCACGCCATCGGCATCGGCCAGGCGCTGGCGAAGGCTGGCACGCTCGTCGCGCAGGTTGTTCACCTGCTGCCCCAGGCTGCCGATCTGCTGGTGGAGGTCGTCCACTGCACGTCCGCCCGCGGCACTGGCCTGCTCCAGCTGCCAGCCGCGCCAGGCGACGTATGCGGTGCCGGCGAGGGCTACCAGGGCCAATAGCAGGGCCAGGGCGATGGTGCCGCCGCGGCGCGGCGCGGGCCGGCCAATGGGTGCCGGCGAAGATATGCGGGGCGATGCCGGCGTGCTGGACGCGACGGGCTCGGGCTGGTCGGGAGTCGTTTCGCTCATGCGTTGCATGCTAACAGGAGCGCGTAACGGGGTCGTCAATCGCGAACATGCGCCGCCATATCCAGTAGCGCCGGGCCTTGCGCCGATGAAGCCACGTGGACGATGGCAATGCCTGCCTGGCTTGCCATGGCAGCCAGGCGCTCGCTGCTCACGATCCAGGTCGCCCCGAGCAAGGCCTGCCATGGTGCTCCGGCCAGTCCCCGATGAAGGTTCGCCAGGGCCTCGGCGCTCGACAGCAGCACATGGTCGTGCTGCTCGAAGGCGCAGGCCGCGTCGCGGTGGCGTGCGTCCAGCCGCGCGGGGCCGCGCCGGTACACATGCACCTCGTCGAACCGCGCCGACCGTTCGCGCAACACCGAACGCAATATGCCTCGGCCACCCGCCGCGCCTATGAGTGCCACGCGTGCATGGCCAAGCTGCGACATGATGTCCATGGCCAGCAATCCCTCGCTGTCCTCGCGATCGGGAAAGCGCACATCCTTGATGCCTGCGCGGGCAAGCGCCTTCGCCGTACCGGCACCCAGCGCGCAGACCTGCGCCCTGGTAACCAGCCGGTGCAGCTGCCGGGCATGCGCCACGGCCGCCGGGCTGGTGAACACGATCACATCGGCGGTCAATGCATGATCGAGCGCCGTAGCGGCGGCCCGGGTGTCCTCCGCGGCGCGCAGCGAAAGACCAGGTAGCAACACGGGTATCCCACCGCGGGCACGCACCGCCGTGACCAGCGCCGCGGCGGTGCCGGCAGGCCGTGTGATCGCCACGCGGCGGCCCTTAAGTGAATGAATCGACGTGTCCGCCATAAGGTCCGGGAGTTTACCTTGCTTGCCCCTGCCGGCCCGGGGCGGCAGACTGCCGCGCCATGTCGACAGAACCCTCGCAACACCTTTCCGCCCTGCTTGCGCGCATCCCGCTGGTGCAGGCCATGCAGCTTCAGCTGCATGCATGGGACCCCGGCCAACTGGTGATGGCCGCACCACTGGCGCCCAACGTGAACGACAAGGGCTGCGCGTTCGGCGGCAGCCTCGCCAGCGTGATGACGCTGGCCGGCTGGGGGTTGGTGGAACTGGCCATGCATGCCCGCGGCCAGGATGCGGACATCTTCGTGGGCACATCCACCGTCAGCTACCTGCAGCCGGTATGGGATGACTTCCAGGCCGTCGCCACGCTGGACGAGCGCACCGACTGGGAGGCCTTCTTCGACGACTGGGCCCGCCACGGGCATGCCCGCGCGCAGGTGCTGGTCACCGTGCCCGGACCCGGCGACAAGCCGGCCGCCACCCTGCAGGCACGCTTCGTGGCCAAGCGCCGCAAGGCGTGATGCGGCACAATTGGCCCTTCGGATTGGGCTTGAGATCACCAAGGGGAATTCACCGATGCGCCGACTTATCCTGATCCTGGCCGTAATGGCGACCGCGCTTGCCGGTTGCGCCAGCGACCGCCGCTCTGATTCCATGACCGAGACACTCACCCGCTATGGCTCGGTGGTGCGCTGGGGCGATGCCCGCAGTGCGCTGTCCTTCGTCGATCCGAAGGTCGTCGAGGCAAACCCGCCCTCATCGATGGAGATGTCGCGTTGGTCGCAAGTGCGCGTAAGCGGCTACGACGAAGGCGTCGGCCCGTTGCCCGGCGACAACCCCAACGAAGTGCGCCAGGTGGTGCAGATCAACCTGATCAACAACAACACCCAGTCCGAACGCAGCGTGGTGGATCACCAGGTGTGGCGTTACGACCCGGAAAAGCACAAGTGGTGGCTGATGAGCGGTATCCCGAACATCGCGCCGCAATGACCGGGCGCATGAAAGGCTATAATCGAAGGCTGACTGCCTGGATGCATCGATGAACGACGTGCTGCACAAACTGCCCCAGTTCCTGGGCAACCATCCTTTCCTGCTTGCCCTGTTCGTGGCGCTGGTGCTGGCCCTGATCGTTACCGAGATCCTGCGGCTCACCCGCAAGTGGAAGGAATTGACCCCGGCCTCGCTCACCCTGCTGATCAACCGCGAGAGCCCGCTGGTGGTGGACATTTCCGCCTACGCCGACTACGAGAAAGCCCATATCCCCGGGTCAAAGCACGTCCCGCCCAGCCAGTTCGATCCGGAAAACAAGGAACTGGCCAAGGTCCGCGAACTGCCGGTGGTGGTCGTGGACAAGGACGGCCGCGGCATGGACAAGGCCGCCGCGCGCCTGGTCAAGGCCGGCTTCACCAGGGTGCACACGCTCGGTGGTGGCGTCGCGGCCTGGCGCCAGGCGCAGCTGCCGCTGGCCAAGGGCAAGAATTAACCGCTAGAGCCCGTGGATTCCCGCCCGGGCGGCCAGGATGCTGGCCAGCACGTCCGGCGCGTATTCGAACGAATCGAAGTAAAGGTGGTCTTCGGGCAAACCCGCGGCCACGAAGCGCTCGCGGCTGGCCGCGATCATCGCCGGCGGCCCGCTCATGTAAAGGTCCACGCCGGAAAGGTCGGGCCAGTCTTCCAGCACCGCCTCATGGACCAGGCCAGGACGCATACCCACCTGGCGGGCCTCGTCGGCATCGCTCAACACCGGGATGAAGCGCAGGCCCGGGTGCCGCATGACCCATCCTTCGGCGCGTTCGCGGTCGTAAAGGTCGGGCTCCACGCGGGCGCCCCAGTAAACGGTGATCGCGCGCTGTGTCCCCAGGGCCAGGAAATGCTCCACGATGGCCTTGATCGGCGCAAAGCCCGTGCCGCCGGCCATGAACACCATCGGACGCTCGGTATCCTCGCGGGGTACGAAGGTACCCTTGGGCCCCTCCACTTCCAGCGTGTCACCCACCGCCAGGGTGGTGTCGACGTACGCGGTGAAGCCACCGCCGGTCACGTGGCGCAGGTGCAATTCGATGCCGTGGTCGTCCGCCGGGCTGCTGGCGATGGAAAACGGCCGGCGCTTGCCGTCCTCAAGCACGATGTCCAGGTACTGTCCCGGTAGCCAACGCAGCGGCGTGTCGTGCACCGGCACCAGGCGCAGGCCGATAACATCGGCTGCCAGGCGCTCCTTGCGCGATACACGCACCTTGATCCTTACCTTGGGAATATCCTCGACCGACGCCACCTCGCGCGAGGCGATGGTGATGTCGCCCAGGGGCACCGCCTGGCAGGTAAGGATCGAATGGCGCACCTGCTCGGCAGCCGACAGGGCCACCGGGGGATTGCGCGGATAGTCGCAGGCGCCCTGCAGCAACGTGGCCTTGCAGCTGCCGCACACACCGCCCTGGCAGGAATACGGCAGGGCAATGCCCGCCCGTTGCGCGGCCTCCAGCACGGTTTCACCCGGCGCCACGTCGAAGCGGTGGCCGGAGGCTTTCAGGGTTACGGTGTGCACCTGCGCATTGTCGCCAAGCGGGAAGAACCACGACAATGCGGCCCAACGCGCAGGAGATCAAGCATGTCCATCTGGAAGCAATCCACCGAACTGGCCCGCATCAATGGCTGGAGCACGAACACGATGATGGCCACGCTCGGCATCGCCTTCACCGCGGTAGGCGATGACTGGCTCTCGGCCACCATGCCGGTGGACCACCGCACCCACCAGCCGTTCGGCCTGCTCCATGGCGGAGCTTCCGTGGTGCTGGCCGAGACCGTGGGCAGCACCGCGGCCATGCTTGCGCTCGATCCAGCCCTCGAGGTGGCCGTGGGCCTGGACATCAACGCCAACCACATCCGCGGCGTGCGCTCGGGGCTGGTCACCGGCACCGCGAAAGTCGTGCATTTGGGCCGCAGCACGCAGGTGTGGGAAATCCGCATCACCAACGAAGAAGATTCCCTGGTGTGCCTGTCGCGGCTGACCATGGCCGTGGTGCCCACCCGCAAGGTGGCGCCGGCCGGCTTTGGCCAGTGAGCCACGACGCACCCTACGCCGCCCTGTCGCCCGACGTGGTGCTGCAGGCGGTGGAGGCCACGGGGCTGTGGACCGACGGGCGCCTGCTTACCCTCAACAGCTATGAGAACCGCGTGTTCCAGGTGGGCCTGGAAGACGGTGGGTTCCTGGTAGGCAAGTTCTACCGTCCCGGCCGATGGAGCGATGCCGCCATCGCCGAGGAGCACTACTTCGCTGGGGAACTGGCGAACGCTGAAATTCCCATGGTGGCGCCGCTGCGCTTCGGCCACGACACGCTGCTGCACCATAACGGCTTCCGCTATGCGCTTTATCCGCGCCGCGGCGGCCGTGCGCCATCGCTGGAATCCACCGACCAGCTCGAGTGGCTGGGTCGGCTGATCGCGCGCATCCACCTGGTGGGCGCGAAGGAACCCTTCCAGGCACGTGGACGCCTCGACCGCAAGACGATGATCAGCGAACCCTGCAATGCGGTACTCGCCTCACCGCTGATCCCGGTGTCCGTTCGCGAGTCTTACCGGCATGCCGCCGCACGCGTCGGCGAAGCGATCGATGATCGCCTGGACGCCTATGGACCGTGGCGCGCCCTGCGCCTGCATGGGGATTGCCACCCCGGCAATGTCCTGTGGACCGACGGCGGCCCGCATTTCGTCGACCTTGACGATGCCCGCATGGGCCCGGCCGTCCAGGACCTGTGGATGCTTGCCGGCGACGATGCATCCATGCGCTCTTTGCTGGAGGGCTACACCCAGTTCCGCGAATTCGATGAATCCGAACTTGCGCTGGTGCCCGTGCTGCGTGCCATGCGCCAGGTGCATTACGCCGGATGGATCGCCCAGCGCTGGGGTGATCCGGCCTTCCCCGCCGCCTTTCCCTTCGCCGCCGAACCGCGGTGGTGGGAGCAACACATCGCCGACCTTGGCGAAATCGCCGATGATCTGTCGTAGACGTTTTTCCAGGAGCCCCGCATGACGCTTTTCCTCTTCCGCCTGATTGGCCTGGTGCAGATTGCCGGTGGCTTCTTCGGCCTGTCGTCGATGACCTATCGCCTGCTGGCCGGTGGCGGCGGCATGCACGCCCTGGTGGATATCCTGGGCGCCGTGCTCTACGCCTTCATCCTGGTGGCTGGCGTGTTGCTGGTGGCCAATGATGGTCGCGGCCAGGGGCTGTCGATGTGGGCGCAGGGGCTGCAGGTGCCGCTTTTGTCGTTGCCGCTGATCCACTATGAATTGCATGCCGGCGCATTCTTCTACCTGATCGTTCACCTGGCTCAAGGTGCGCACATCGGCATCGACTACCACGTGGGCACCTATGGCTGGGGCGCCTGGCTCGGCGGGGGTGGATCCTC
>NZ_DATHFX010000368.1:0-5919 GCF_035317885.1 Pinirhizobacter sp. | reverse complement strand
CCAGCACGGCACGGCGATCATCGTCGGTGCGGCGGTCATCAACGCCTTGCTGGTGACCGGCAAGAAGATCGAGCAGGTGAAGTTGGCAACCACCGGCATGGGCGCGGCGGGCATCTCGTGTGTCGACATGCTGGTGGCGCTGGGCATGAAGAAGGAAAACATCTTCGCCTTCGACCGCGACGGCGTGCTGCATACCGGGCGCACGGACCTCGATCCGGACAAGCTCCGCTACGCACGCGACACCGACAAGCGCACCCTGGCCCAGATCGTCGAGGGCGCGGACATCTTCCTGGGGCTGTCGGCGGGCGGGATCCTTACCCCTGCGATGGTGGCCAGCATGGCCGAACGGCCGGTCATCTTCGCCCTGGCCAACCCGAACCCCGAGATCCTGCCCGAAGATGCAAAAGCCGTCCGCCCGGATTGCATCATGGCCACGGGCCGTTCGGATTACCCGAACCAGGTGAACAACGCGCTGTGCTTCCCCTACCTGTTCCGCGGTGCGCTGGATGTCGGCGCCACGGTGATCAACGAAGCCATGAAGGTGGCCTGCGTCAATGCCATCGCTGAACTGGCTCGTCGCGAGGCCTCGGACATCAGTGCACGCGCCTACGGCGGCAAGCCGCCGAGCTTCGGCCCGGATTACCTCATTCCCCAGCCCTTCGACCCGCGCCTGCTGCTGCAGTTGCCGCCGGCCGTGGCGCGCGCGGCGATGGAGTCGGGCGTGGCCCAGCGTCCGATCACCGACTTCACCGAATACTGCGACCGCCTCAACAGTTTCGTCTTCCGCACCGGCCTGTTGATGAAGCCGGTGTTTGACCGTGCCAAGGCCGATCCCAAGCGCGTGGTCTACGCCGAAGGCGAAGAAGAAACGGTACTGCGCGCGGTGCAGACGGTGGTGGACGAAGGCCTTGCAAAGCCCATTCTTATCGGTCGCCCGGATGTGATCGAAAAGCGCATCAAGCGTGCGGGCCTTCGCCTGACCCCAGGCGTTGATTTCGAGATGTGCAACATCCACTCCGATCCGCGATTCGATGCCTATTGGCAGCACTATCACCGCATCATGGAGCGTCGCGGGGTGACCCCGCCGATGGCCAAGGCGGTGGTGCGTTCGCGTCCGAGCCTGATCGCCGCGCTCATGGTGGAGCGGGGCGAAGCCGATGCCATGATCTGCGGCCTCGTGGGCCAGTTCCATTCCAAGCTTGACTACATCCGCGATGTCATCGGCCTGGACGAAGGCGTGGCCGAGCCCTCGGCCATGGCGGCTGTATCGACGGAGAAGGGCACCTTCTTCTTCCTCGATACTTATGTTTCGGACAACCCCTGCGCCGAGCAGATCGCCGAGTCCGCGTTGCAGGCGTCGATCCGCCTGAAGCTCTTTGGTATCTCGCCAAAGGTGGCGCTGCTGTCGAGTTCGAACTTCGGCAACCGCGATACACCCGGGGCCCGCAAGATGCAGGAAGCGCTGAAGCTGATCCGCAAGCGCGTGCCAAAACTGGAAGTGGAAGGCGAGATGCAGGCCGACCTTGCGCTCATCCCGGAACTGCGCGAACGGCTGTTCCCGAACTCGATGATGGAAGGCAAGGCCAATGTGTTCGTGTTCCCGAACATCGACGCTGCCAACATCGCCTACAACATGACCCGCGTGCTGTGCGACGGCGTGGTCATCGGCCCGATCCTGATGGGCGTGGCTAAACCGGCCCATATCCTGACGCCACAGTCGACAGTGCGCCGGGTGGTGAACATGACCTCCGTGGCCTGCGTCGAGGCGCAGATCCGGGCAGGGAAGCCGCGTACCACGGTCTGAGCCTGCGCTGTTTGGGGGGTCAGAGTCATGACCCTGCCCCTGGCCGCGTACATACGGCGCCGTATGTGGTTGATTTATCTCAGCTGCGGCGGGCAGGACGGCCCGCGGTGGCGCGGGTTTGCTAAACTCGGATGTGGACCGATTTAAATTCCCCGCCACCCCCACGCCAGGCGCGCCCCACGCGCTGCGGAGAGCACCATGGACCAGATCACCGATCTCCTGCACCAGGATCTCGACCCCACCGAAACCCTCGAATGGGTTGAATCGCTCAATGCCGTCATCAACCACGACGGCACCGAGCGCGCGCACTATCTGCTCGAGCGCATGGTGGATTCCACCCGCCGCGCCGGCGGCTACCTGCCGTTCGATCCCACCACCGAATACGTCAACACCATTGCGACGCAGAATGAGGCGCGCAGCCCGGGCGACGCGGCGCTGGAATGGCGCATCCGCTCGATCATCCGCTGGAACGCGCTGGCCATGGTGGTGCGTACCAACCGCCGGCCTGGCGACCTGGGCGGCCATATCTCCAGCTTCGCCTCGTCGGCCACGCTTTACGATGTGGGCTTCAACCATTTCTGGCGCGCCCCCAGCGCCGACCATCCCGGCGACCTGGTGTTCCACCAGGGCCATTCCAGCCCGGGCGTGTATGCGCGTTCCTTCCTTGAAGGCCGCATCAGCGCCGAGCAGATGGACCTCTTCCGCATGGACGTGGCCGGCAAGGGCAAGGGGCTTACCTCTTACCCCCACCCCTGGCTGATGCCCGACTACTGGCAGGTGCCGACGGTGTCGATGGGCCTGGGGCCCATCCAGGCCATCTACCAGGCACAGTTCTGGAAGTACCTCGAACACCGCGGCATGATGCCCAAGACCGACCGCAAGGTCTGGTGCTTCATGGGCGATGGCGAGTCCGACGAGCCGGAAAGCCTGGGCGCCATTTCGCTGGCCGGCCGCGAAGGCCTGGACAACCTGATCTTCGTCGTCAACTGCAACCTGCAGCGCCTGGACGGCCCGGTGCGCGGCAACGGCAAGATCATCCAGGAACTGGAAGGCGTGTTCCGCGGCGCTGGCTGGAATGCCATCAAGGTGGTCTGGGGCAGCTACTGGGATCCGCTCCTGGCGCGCGACACCTCCGGCAAGCTGCGCCAGCTGATGATGGAAACCGTCGACGGCGAATACCAGGCGTGCAAGGCCTTCGGCGGCGCCTATACCCGCGAGCATTTCTTCGGCAAGTACCCGGAAACCGCGGCGCTGGTGGCCAACATGTCCGACGACGACATCTGGCGCCTGAACCGTGGCGGCCACGACCCGCACAAGGTGTACGCGGCCTACCACGCGGCGGTGAACACCCAGGGCATGCCCACGGTGATCCTGGCCAAGACGGTCAAGGGTTACGGCATGGGCGCGGCGGGCGAATCGCAGAACCCGGCCCACCAGCAGAAGAAGATGGACACCGACGCCATCCGCGCCTTCCGCGACCGCTTCAATATCCCGGTGACCGACGCCCAGCTCGAAGAGGTGCCGTTCTACCACCCTGGCAAGGATTCCCCCGAAGTGCAGTACCTGCTCGAGCGCCGCAAGGCTCTGGGCGGCGCGCTGCCGCAGCGTCGCCGCAAGGCGGACGAATCGTTCAAGGCACCGGGGCTGGAGGCCTTCGAGCAGATCACCAAGAGCTCCGGCGAGCGCGAGATCAGCACCACCATGGCGCTGGTGCGTGGCATGAACCTGCTGCTGCGTGACAAGGCGATCGGTCCGCGCGTGGTGCCGATCGTGGCCGACGAGGCACGCACCTTCGGCATGGAAGGCATGTTCCGGCAGATCGGCATCTACGCGCCGTTCGGCCAGAAGTACCGTCCGCAGGATGCCGACCAGCTGCTGTACTACCGTGAAGACCAGAAGGGCCAGGTGCTGCAGCAGGGCATCAGCGAGGCTGGCGGCATGGCCTCGTGGATGGCCGCCGCCACCAGCTACAGCATCTCCAACGTGGCGACGCTGCCGTTCTTCATCTACTACTCGATGTTCGGCTTCCAGCGCATCGGCGACCTGTGCTGGGCCGCCGGCGACATGCGCGCGCGCGGTTTCCTGATCGGTGGTACCGCCGGCCGCACGACGCTCAACGGCGAAGGCCTGCAGCACGAAGATGGCCATTCACACCTCTTGTCCGGCGCCATCCCCAATGTCGTGTCCTACGACCCGACGTTCTCGTACGAAGTGGCGGTGATCCTGCAGGACGGCACGCGCCGCATGATGCAGGAGCAGGAAGACGTCTACTACTACCTCACGGTGATGAACGAGAACTACAGCCATCCAGACCTGCCCAAGGGCAGCGAGGAAGGCATCATCAAGGGCATGTACCTGTTCAAGGATGCCGGCAAGCCGAAGAAGAACGAGCCGCGCGTGCAGCTCATGGGCGCCGGCACCATCCTGCGCGAGGTGATCGCCGCGGCCGAATTGCTTGAGAAGGACTTCGGCGTGTCTGCCGATATCTGGTCGTGCCCGAGCTTCTCCGAAGTGCGTCGCGACGGTTTCGACGCTGAGCGCTGGAACCGCCTGCATCCGGAAGACGAAGCGCGCGTGCCCTATGTCACGAGCCTGCTGAAGGATCGCCAGGGCCCGGCCATCGCCGCCACCGACTATGTCCGCGAGTACGCCGACCAGATCCGCGCCTTCATGCCCGATGGCATGCGCTACACGGTGCTCGGTACCGACGGGTTCGGCCGTAGCGATACACGTGACAACCTGCGTTCCTTCTTCGAGGTCGACCGCTATTACATCGCCCACGCCGCCCTGGCGGCGCTGGCGAAGGACGGCAAGGTCAACGCCAAGGACGTCAGCCGCGCGATCAAGCAGTACAAGCTCGACCAGGACAAGCCGAACCCGATGACGGTGTAACCCACCTCGTCCGGACAGTGTCCGGCATCGGCGGCCTAAACGTCCGCGGACAGCGCCCTCCTTCGTGGAGGGCGTTGTTTTTCAGGCGTTTGCGGTTGGCACGGGCGTTGCCTTGGATACCACGATCCCTTCGAAACTGGAGTGCGCACGTGCCCATCCTTTCCCGCATCGTCATCGGCGTTGCCCTTGCCCTCGGCAGCGCCCATGCACTGGCTGCCGCGCCGACCTTGCCCGTGCCGGCATCCGGGGTGATCGGTACCGAGGACGCGATGCTCTCGCCCGATTACTGGATCGCCCGCGCAGCGGCGCCGGACAAGGTGATCTTCGGCCGGGATGAACTCAAGGCGCGCAACGCGCGCATGTTTGCCAACGATCCGTCGATGTTCGTCCTGGCCAGGATTCCCACCCAGGTCAGCGCCGAGCAGGTCAAGGCATGGATTGGCAAGGTGTCCAGGTTGCCGCCCAAGCCGCTGATCGACGTACACAACCAGCCCCTGCCGAAGTCCGTGGTCGATCCGATCGTGGCCAGCATCGCGCTGGAGAAGATTCCCGAGCACGTGACGGCGCGCTATGGCATCGCCGTGGCCCGGGAATCGCTGCGCACCTTCCCCACGGATCTGCGGGCCTTCACCGTGCCCGACCAGCCGGATTTTGAAAGCTTCCAGGAAAGCATGCTGTTCCCCGGCGACCCCGTGGTGATCGTGCATGAAAGTGAGGACGGGCAGTGGTATTTCGTGGTGAGCCCGCGCTACGCGGCATGGGTGAAGAAGTCGGCCATCGCTGTCGGCAGCCGCGATGAGGTGCTCACCTACGCTGATAAAACGCCCTATCGGGTGGTGACGGGGGCCAAGGTGCGCACCGTGTTCACGCCGGAGGCTCCTGCGGTGTCGGAACTGCAGCTGGACATGGGCGCGCGCGTACCGTTGGCGGACCTGCCGCCGGACCAGCCGGTAAACGGCCAGGGGCCGTACGTGTCCTGGACCTTGCAATTGCCGGTGCGCGCCGCGGATGGCTCACTGCATTTCCAGCCGGCACTGTTGCAGCGTAACGCCGACAGCGCGCCGGACTACGTGCCGCTGACGCAGGCAAATATCATCCGCCAGGCGTTCAAGTTTCTCGGTGAGCGTTACGGCTGGGGGCATCTCTACAACGGCCGCGACTGCAGTGGTTTCGTTTCCGACGTGTACCGCAGCCTTGGCGTGCAGATGCCGCGCAATACCGGT
>NZ_DATHFX010000367.1:0-2006 GCF_035317885.1 Pinirhizobacter sp. | reverse complement strand
TGACCGGCGACTTCACAAAGGCCTGGGCCTGCGCGGCAATGAAGCGGATGTTGCGCATCATCGCATCGCCGAGCCGCTCGTTGCCAACGGTGCCGGCAAGGAACGCCTTCGCGCGAGCGCGGCCACGCGGGTCGTCCAGCAACCATGCGCGCGCCACCGGCACGAACAGGTAATCGCTGTCGATCATCTTGTAGTCGTACACGGGCGCGGTGGATGCGGTATCACCCTGCTTGCGATGGTCGATGATGGCGAATTCGCCGATATCTTCCTCGTGCGCCACTTCACCCTGCGGCGACAGCCGCTCCAGCACCGAGCGCAGGCCCGTTTCCACAGCGGCCGGCTGCAGCGCCGGCATCAACAGCCGCAACGACATCAACGTGTCGCGGCCGAAATAGGTGTCGAAGCGCCAGGAGCCGGCGAGGTACTTCTCCTTGTAGCTTAAGTATTCAAGCGCCGCACGCGCACCCGCATCGGGCAGCGCGCGATCGTTGAGCAGTGCGTTGCCGGACACGGGAGTCAACGGCGTCTCCCCGGTCAAGGCAGTAAATGCCAGCGTAACCACGCCGTCGGGGCCGGCGGCAAAGGAGCCATCGCGAAGCGAGCCATGCACGACCTTCACTGCCAGGGAATAACCCGGGGCGCCGTCCAGGCGATCGCGCGACCAGGTGATCGAGTCGCCCCCCATCGTTGGCTTGGCCACCACCTCCGCCGGTTGCGTCCCCAGGCCCTGGTAATCACGCAGCACGCGCACGCTCGAGAGCACCGCCTGCTTCGGCGCCAGATGATCGGCCCGGATGCTGGCCTGGAAGCTGACGCCGTGTAGCGGACGGCCCCTGGCATCGTTGAGCGTGACCGGCGTGGCGGGCGCGGACATGGACCATTCCGCGGGCTTCTCCAGCGGCTTGAACCACAACCCCACGCCGCTGTTGCCCGCCGGGAAGGCCACGATCAGCCGCGGTTCGTTTCCGTTGCGCAGCACGATATGCGCGGCGACGTTCCCCTCGCGGACGAAACTGTTGAGGTTCAGGCCTTCGACCCTGGCAAAGCCGGTGTCGGCCGCGGCCAGTGACGCCCCGGCGACTCCCGCCAGCGCCAGCGCGCCCACCCACATCCAGCCATTGCCCGCGCTCGCCATCATCGATTGCCCCGTCGCTTTGTAAGGCCGCTAGTCAAGCACAAACGGGCGAGCAAGGGCCATCCAACCGCCATGGCCGTCAACGACGTGAAGCATGCCGCGGGCACTATCGGGGGCGAATGTGTTGAATCTTGGAATTAGTGCCTACGCACAAATTGCCACGAGAAACGCCCTCAAGCCGCGCATCACCCCAATTTTCCCGCGAATTCCAGTTTGGCTAGCTTCGCCTCGTGACAAACCCATGACGAAAATCAAAATATTCCAGTAGACGTGATTCCACATATCTGCAAATATCCTCAAAACGCCACACAACGGGGTGCGGCGTCCTCGGCTTCCAAGATGCCGTCCAAGGGGAATCGCATGGGTCACCACATCACCAACGAGCGATCCATGCCCCGTCTTAGTTTTCGCGCCCGTGCCTGACCGCCTGACCTAGCTCGCCCCGATAACCTTCCCCTGGAAAACCGCCCATGTACGCGACCACCGGATATCGCAACGCAGCTCTTCGTAAAACCCTGCTCGCCGCCGCCCTGGCGGCCTCATTCAGCGGCGCGATCCATGCGCAGGCCACCTCGGGCCGCATCTCAGGCCAGGCGCCCATCACCGCGAACGAAACCGTCCTGGTCGAAGGCGCCAACGGCCTGGTCCGCGAAGTGCCGGTGGACGCCAAGGGTCGCTACGTGGCCGACGCCCTGCCCCTGACCACGTACAAGGTGTCGCTGCGGGTAGGTGGCAATACGGTGGACTCGCGCGAGAACGTCACCCTGCGCGTGGGCATCGCCACCGACGTTTCCTTCGCCAGCAGCGCGCCGTCCAGCACCAGCGCACAGGATCTGTCGGGTGTATCGGTAACTGCGAGCGCCCTGCCCAC
>NZ_DATHFX010000366.1:0-17709 GCF_035317885.1 Pinirhizobacter sp. | reverse complement strand
CTAAGAACACACAGGCACCGGCAAGTTCATCCGGGCAAAAAAAAGGCTCCCGGAGGAGCCTTTTTTCGCTGCACGCGCTTGACGCTTACTGCTGCGTCGGTGCGGTGCCGGAGGCTGCGGGAGCCGCCGCGGTGCCGGAGGACGCCGGAGCGCCTGCCGTGCCGGACGCGGCCGGGTTGTCCTGCAGGCCCGGGTTCTTCATGCCCGCTTCCTGTTCCGGGGTCTTTTCCGGGACGTCACCCTGCAGCGGCAGGTAAACCTCGAACTTCTGCTCGTCATAGCCTTCCACCGTGCCGTGGGCGTCGGTGGTCGGGGCCTTCACCTGGATGTCGTAGAAGCGGTTGGTGAAGTCGTCGAACTTGTAGCCGTGGGTCAGGGCGAACTGCTGCTCCTGGATGCGCACCACGGGCACGCCGGCGGGATTGCCGTTCCACTCGGCCTTCAGCGCCTTGCCACCGAAGGCAAGTACCGCGCGAACCTTGTCGTCGACGATCACGTTGTTGAACTTGTCACGGCTGCCCGGCGTGGTGTCGCCGGCGGCGGGAGCGGCCGTACCACTGGTGGCGGCGGCGGCCGGATCGAGCTTGGGCCGGCTGGCGGCGGTGAGCTCGACGCTCTGGCCGTTCAGGTTCAAGGTGGTGGTGCTGATCGGCAGGGCCACGTCGAACTGGTAATTCTGGTCGCCGTAATTGGTGGTGAAGGTGATGCGCGGGCCGGTGACCTGCACGTTCAGCTTCTTGGCCGCGGCCTGCAGCTGCTTGACGCCGTCATCGAGCGCGGTGTCGAGTTCGGTGAGGTTGCGCGGCGCCTGGCCGGAAATGAACAGTACCGGGGTGGGCTGCGTATCGACGATTTCCGGATACAGCTTGCTGTAGTCGCCCTGCGGGATCGAGGCCACCATGTTCTGCATGTTGCCCAGGCCAAACTGGATGAAGTTATCCGGCTGGCCGTGGATGTACAGGTTGGAATAACGGTCGAGCAGATTCCAGCCGTAATTCACGTCGTAGGCCATCGTGACGTTCGTCAGCTTGCCTTCGCGACCGGTGCGTTGCAGGTCGATGGTGAACTTCTTGTCCCTGCCGTTCCAGTCGTTGTCGAGGTTCCACACGATGGAGGCCTTGCCCTCTTCGCCGACTTGGGCAAAGGCGGGCGTCAGCGAGGCGACTTCCAGGCTGCCGTTACCGACGGACTTGTCGTCGGAGGTCCAGGAGATCTTGGCGCCCTGGCCATAGGCTGGGCCGGAGAGCTGGTACTTCAGGCTGCGGTCGAGCTGCCCGAGCATGGAGTACTCGGGGAACCGACGGAAATTGGCAAAAACGTCGTAAAGCTGGCGAACGTCCTTGTTGACCTTCACCGTACGATCGACATGGCCGTGCGACGACATGGCCACGCCGGCGACGACGCCGAGGATGGCAACGATCACCAGGGCGGCAAGAAATTCTAACAGACGCGTCATTCCACGATTCTCCGAACGTCTCAACTTGGTCGGGCCGCCGCCTGGGGGATGCTGGTCGCCGGCACGGGCTCCCCACCCTCGGAAAGGCCCGTGGCGGGGCTTTCGCCGGCGCCAAAGTGGACGATGGTAGCTGCTTGGGCGCGCGAACGCCATCGGGTTCCGACGGCCTTCCGGAAGGCCATATCGAGGCGCGGCGCGCCTCCTAGACGATACCCAGCTCCAGCGCCTTGAGTACGGCGCGCGTACGGTCGCGTACGCCAAGCTTGGAGAGGATGTTGGAAACGTGGTTCTTGACGGTGCCTTCCGCCACCCGGAGGGAATTGGCGATTTCCTTGTTGCTGTAGCCGCCGGAGAGAAGCCGGAGGATTTCCGTCTCGCGTTCGGTGAGCGGGTCGGGCTGCTCCAGCGAGGAAAACTGGTTCTGGATGCGCCCCACCCCGGCGAGCAGCCGCTGGGTCACCATGGGCGCCACCAGGGAGCCCCCGGCGGCCACCGTGCGCACGGCCTCCACCAGTTGTTCCAGCGAGACATCCTTGAGCAGGTAGCCACGGGCGCCGGCTTTCAGACCCTGCAGCACGAGCTGGTCGTCGTCGAAGGTGGTCAGGATGATGGTGGGGGGAAGCTCGTTCCGCGCCGACAGGGCCTGGAGTACTTCCAGGCCGCTCATGGTGGGCATGCGCAGGTCAAGCAACACCACGTCGGGCTTGACCTGGGGAATCATCTGCACCGCCTGCGCCCCATCGGCACATTCGGCGACCACGCGGATGTCGTCGGCCAGGTCCAGCAGCGATCGGACGCCTTGGCGGACCAGGTTCTGGTCGTCGACGAGACAGACGGAAATCATGGGTTATCCCTTGCGATGGACCATTGGGTTGAGTATCGGATAGTCAAGGCGGTTACGCCTCCACCGGCCACGCACCGGGGCCGCGCGCCGGCGAATGCGCCAGGGAAGGTTCCTCGCCCAGGGGCAAGGTGACGCGAAGGCTGAAGCCACCGGGCACGGAAGTGTCGACGTCGACGGTACCGCCGAATTCGGCCAGGCGCTCGCGCATGCCGTTCATGCCGTTGCCGGGCCGGTATTGCGAGGCGCCGCGGCCGTCGTCGCGGGCCACCAGCTGCAGCGAGCCCGGATCGGGGTGTTCGAAGGCCAGCCAAAGGTTGCGGGCGCCCGAGTGGCGCACGGTATTGGTGACGATCTCCTGCAGGCAGCGCAGCAGCATCTGCGCGCGGCGCGGATCTTCAACCTCGAATCGCGGTGGCGTGGACAGATGTACGTTCAGGCCCGGCACGCCCTCGATAAGGCTCCGCAACGCCTGGGTGAGGTCGATGGCGTCGTCCTGGCGAAGTTCCGAGACCACGTCACGGACGTCGGCCAGCAAGTGTTTGGCGGTGGATTGCGCCTTTCGCACGTGGGCGCCAGCCGCCTCGTTGGTGAGGTGGCTGGCCACTTCCAGGTTCAGGGTGAGCGCAGTGAGGTGGTGACCGACCAGGTCGTGCAGCTCGCGGGCGATGCGCATGCGCTCGGCGATGCGGCTGGACTCGGCCAGGAGCGCCCGCGTGGCCCGGAGTTCGGAGTTGAGCCGGCGTTGTTCCTCGCGCTCGCCGGCCTGCTGGCTGGCCACGGTGGAAGTGACGAAAGTCAGCGCCGAGAAGCTGAAATACATGCATGACTGCATCAGCGCCACCAGCCAGGTGAAGCCCGGCGTATTCCTGATAACGGGAATAAGCGCCAGGTGCGCCATCACCATCCACACCAGCCCCAGCGGCAGCGGGACCAGCCACGGCAAGGTCGCTGCGATGATCACCAGCAGCAACGCATGCAGGCCCGACTGGCTGAACCAGCCGATGGCCATGGCCATGAAGGTAAGCATCAGCAATCCCGCCACCTTGGCCCAGGAACTCACTTTTGCGTTCAGGTCGCGCGTCATCAGCCAGTAGGTGATGCCAAACAGCACGTAGCACACCGTCCACAGGGTGAGCGACAACTCCGGGCGGCCCAACTGGTGCAGGCGCTGGGCCGTCAGCGGCGTGGAAAGCGGCATGCCCACGCAGATATAGACGAAGAATGCCGCGTACCGCAGCAGCCGGGTGTGGTTGAAATAAGGCCAGGGCATGCGCGCATCATAGGGCGAGCCCCGCCCTCCGGAACATGGCTAAGGTCATGCCTTAAATGCCATAATGCCAGCCTACCGGGGCCCGAACGCGGTCTTTAGTCGAAACAACTGGGCGGAGCACCGAATGGCCCTAGCCATCCGCGACGTGGAAGAGCGCGACCTGGACGCCGTGCTGGCGCTCAACAACACCGCGGGCGCGGGCATCCTCGCCACGGATCCAGCCCGTCTCCGGTTCCTTTTCGACCAGGCCCACTACTTCCGCGTGGCGGAAATGAACGGCGTGATCGCCGGCTTCCTGATCGCCTTCCGCGCCGACGCGGCCTACGACAGCCCCAATTACCGCTGGTTCCAGGCCCATTACGAGAGTTTCGTCTACATCGACCGCATCGTCATCGGCGCTGCCTGGCAGGGCCATGGCTTAGGGCGCATCTTCTACTGCGACGTGGGCAGCTACGCCGAGGTCCGCGTACCCATACTCACCTGCGAGGTGTTCCTGGAGCCGCGCGACGACATGGCCGTGCTGTTCCATGGCACCCTGGGGTTCCAGGAAGTGGGCCAGCAGACCATGGGCTCCACGGGCCCGAAGGTGAGCCTGCTGGCCCGCGAACTACCCAGTTTTTCCTTTGTCCGCGAGCATTACCTTGAAGGTGATGGCCTGCCGGACACACCCTGGCTGCGCGAGCGCGGTCGTCCCTGCGACATGGCCGCGCCGCATGCGTTGGCGGCCGGAGACAAGCACTGAAGATGAATGCCCGCGTGGATACCCTAGAAGCCGCCTGCGACCTGCGTTTCGGCCAGGTCGGCATGGCCTGTGTGCGCGTGCGCCGAGCCGATGCCGCGGCGCTTTGTGACGAACTCGAGCGCCGCGTCCGCGCCGCGCCCCAGATGTTCTCCCGCGCAGCGGTGGTGCTGGACTTGAGCCACCTGTCCGCCCTGCCCGACGACGGCACCGTCGACGCCCTGCTCGAGGCCATCCGCAGCGCCGGCATGCTGCCGGTGGGCCTGGCCTATGGCACGGCCGCCACGGAGGACCTGGCCACGCGCATGGGCCTGCCGCTGATCGCCAAGTTCCGTGCGGCCTACGAGCCCGTTGGCGGCGAGGCCCAGCCTTTGCCGGCCGCCGCCGCGCCGGTCCCCGCCGTATCGACGGCGCCCGCGCGCGAACCCATCCATGAAGAGTCCGCCGCCGCCCACACCGCGATGCGCCATGTCGCAGGCTCCGTGCGTTCGGGCCAGCAGGTGTATGCACGCGATCGTGACCTTGTGGTGAACGCAGCAGTGGCCAATGGCGCGGAAGTCATTGCCGACGGCTCCATCCACGTTTACGGTAGCCTGCGGGGCCGGGCCATGGCTGGCGCGCAGGGTGACACCAGCGCGCGCATCTATTGCACGGACTTCCACGCCGAACTCGTGGCCATCGCTGGCCATTACCGTGTTTTCGAACAAATTCCCGCCGATCTGGAAGGCCAGGCCGTGCAATGCTGGCTGGAAGGCGAAAAGCTGTTGATCGGCCGGCTCTAGGGCCGGACCTACGATCGCCACCGACGCACCATCACAACAAGAACAAGCAAGTGGAGACCAACATTGGCTGAGATCATCGTCGTTACGTCGGGCAAGGGCGGCGTGGGCAAGACCACGAGCAGTGCCTCGCTTGCCGTAGGGTTGGCCCAGGCTGGCAAGAAAGTAGCGGTGATCGACTTCGACGTCGGCCTGCGCAACCTCGATCTCATCATGGGCTGCGAACGGCGCGTCGTGTACGACTTCATCAATGTCGTCCAGGGCGAGGCCTCGCTCAAGCAGGCACTCATCAAGGACAAGCGCTACGACAGCCTTTACGTGCTGGCGGCCTCGCAAACCCGCGACAAGGACGCCCTCACCCAGGAAGGCGTCGAGAAAGTACTTGATGGCCTGGGTACCGAAGGCTTCGAGTACGTCGTATGCGACTCCCCCGCTGGCATCGAGAAGGGCGCGCACCTTGCCATGTACTTCGCCGACCACGCCGTGGTGGTGGTGAATCCGGAGGTCTCCTCCGTGCGCGACTCCGATCGCATCCTGGGCTTGCTTGCCAGCAAGACGCGCCGCGCCGAGCGTGGCGAGGGGCCCATCACCCAGCACCTGCTGCTTACCCGCTACAACCCCACGCGGGTGGAAGCCGGCGAAATGCTCTCGGTGAAGGACGTGGAGGAAATCCTCGGCATCAAGGTAGTAGGTGTGATCCCCGAATCGGAGAACGTGCTGGCCGCATCGAACGCGGGCGTACCGGTGATCCTCGACGAAAATTCCTTCGCGGGGCAAGCCTACACCGATGTTGTTTCCCGGCTTCTCGGCCAGGAGCGTCCGTTGCGCTTCATCGAGGTGCAGAAGAAGGGCTTCCTCAAGCGCGTCTTCGGGGGTTAAGGCATGGGTATCCTCGATTTCCTCAAGCGCAAGCCGGAAGCCACCGCAGGCGTCGCCAAGGAGCGGTTGCGCATCATCGTGGCGCAGGAACGCAGCACGCGCGGCGCCCCGGACTACCTTCCCCTGCTCCGCAACGAACTGCTCGAAGTGATCCGCAAATACGTCAATGTCGACGTGGACGCGGTGAACATCAGCCTGGACCGCGACAGCGGCCACGAAGTACTCGAGCTCTCCGTCGCCCTGCCCGAGCACAAGCCCGTCTAGGCGCCCATGGATGTGTTGCGCATGCGCGATGTCGGCTTTGCCGCGTCGCGCGAACTCCTCGGGCGACATGGCTTGCACCTGGTCGAAGTAGCCGACGGCGAGGCCATCCCCGGCAGTTACTGGGGCGAGGACGAGGCCGGGCTTATCGGCCTTACCGTCTACGCCCGGTCCGACACCCCCGTGCACTCACTGCTGCATGAGGCCAGCCACCTGCTGGTGATGCCCGCCGAGCGCCGGGCCGCCGTGCACACCGACGCCACCGATTCGATCGAAGAAGAAGACGCGACCTGCTATCTGCAGATTGTGCTGGCCGACCGGTTGCCCGGCGTCGGCCGCGAACGGCTGATGCAGGACATGGATGCCTGGGGCTATACGTTCCGCCTGGGGTCGACGCGTGCGTGGTTCGAGGAAGATGCCCGCGAGGCCATGGCGTATGTCGATCTGCTTGGGCTGCTGGGCGAGCCGGACCAGACGTGAATTGGGGGTCAGAGTATTCACTCGGACCCCGAAGCCGAGCTAGCTGGCGAGCGCCGGTCGGACCAACTGCAAATACCACCACCACGACACCAGCCCGATGCCGCACAAGGCGGTGGCACCCAGCGCAAGGCCCAGCATGTCCACCGACAGCAACGGCGACAGCACGCCGGCCACGACGGCCGTGAACAGCAGGCTGGCGAACGCCTGCACGGAAGACGCTCCGCCGCGCTGGCGGGGAAAACGGTCCAGCAGCAGCAGGGTAAGCGTGGGGAAGGCCATCTGCACGCCGGCGCCGTAGAGCAGCAGCGGTAGCGTGGACCACGGCACCATCGGATGCGGCAAGGTGAGCGCCAACACGATGTTGATAGCACAGCTGCCCAGCATCAGCACGTAGCCGATATTGACCGTGCGCGTGGGCGCCATGCGCCCGGCCAGGCGGCCGGAGGCGAAGGCGCCGGCCACCATGCCGCTCACCACGGGGATGAACAACCACGGAAAGCCCTGCGCGGAAAGCCCCAGCAGGTCGCGAATCAACCGTGGGGCCGAGGCGATGTACAAGAACAGTCCCGAGAAATTGATGGACGCTGCGATCATCAGCGGCCAGAACGGCCGATCCCTGGCGATGTTCGCGTACGAGGTCAACAGGGGACGGGGACGGAAACTGGTGCGGGCATCATGCGGATGTGTTTCGTCGAGGAAATACCACAGGGCCACGGTGAGCACCACGGCAAAACCCGTGAGCGCCCAGAAAATGCCGCGCCAGCCATCGATGCCCAGCAGCCATGCGCCGATCATGGGCGCCACCGCCGGCGCTATGCCGAAGATCATCATCACCTTCGACATCATCTTCTGCGCATCTTCCCCATGCAGCGTGTCGCGCACCACGGCACGGCCGACCACGATGCCGGCGCCGGCGCACAGGCCCTGAAGTACCCGGAAGGCGAGCAGGCCCGTGAAGGACGTGGCCATGGCGGCGCCCGCCGAGGCCACGGCATACAGCCCCATGCCGATCACGATGACAGGCTTGCGCCCGAAAGCATCGGAGATGGCACCGTGGAACAGGTTCATCGCCGCATAGGCGAACAGGTAGACGCTGATGGTCTGCTGCAGGGCGACGTCGCCCACGCCGAAGGCGCGGCCGATGTCCGGGAAGCCCGGGAAAATCGCGTCGATCGAAAAAGGGCCGATCATCGACAGGCCAGCCAGCAACCACGGCAGGTTGCGCCGGAGGGTATGGGCGGACGGAGTCATCTGGCGGCAAGTATAATGACGGGCAACCTTCAGATGCGCAGGCAGGAAGACATGGGTTTGAACGCATTTCTCGCCGTGGGGATTGGCGGCATGCTCGGTTGCTGGTTGCGCTGGGGCCTGGCCGTGGCCTTCAACGCCGCGGTGCCGAACCTGCCAATGGGCACGCTGGCAGCCAACCTGGTTGGCGGATTGCTGATGGGTTGCACGCTGGGCGTGGTCGAGCACTACCCCACCCTGTCGCCTGAGCTGCGCCTGCTCATCGCCACCGGGTTCCTCGGGGGGCTCACCACGTTCTCCACCTTCGCCGCCGAATCCGCCACGCTGCTCCTGAAGGGCCAGTACGGCTGGCTCGCCGCCCACATCATGCTGCACCTGGCCGGGTCGATTGCCGCCGTGATTGCCGGGCTTGCCCTGGTGCGGATGCTTACCCGTAGCGCGTAATCCCTTCGTCGCGCCACAATGAGTCGTGGCGTCCCGACCTAGGGGGTTCTGGCGTGAATTCCGACTCGCTCAAGCAACGCGCCCGTGACCTGCTTGCCCAGGCAGGGGTAGCCATCGACGGCCCCGACCCGACGGACCTCCGTGTCCACAATGAAGGCTTCTATGCGCGTGTGTTCGCCCACGGCACCCTGGGCCTGGGCGAAAGCTACATGGACGGCTGGTGGGATGCCGCCGACCTTGCCGGCTTCTTCACCCGGGTGCTGCGCGCGAACCTTGACGACGCGCTCACCACCATCGATACCCTGCTCGCCCACCTGAAGGCGCGGCTGATCAACGTGCAGCGTGGCGCCCACGCCTGGGAGGTGGGCAAGCGCCACTATGACCTGGGCAACGACTTGTTCGCCGCCATGCTCGGCAAGCGCCTGGTGTATTCGTGCGGTTACTGGGCCCGGGCCCAGGACCTGGACGAGGCCCAGGAAGACAAGCTCGACCTGATTTGTCGAAAACTGCAGCTCAAGCCCGGCCAGCGCGTGCTGGACGTGGGCTGCGGCTGGGGCGAGGCGTTGAAGTTCGCAGCCTTGCGCTACGGGGTGGCGGGCGTTGGAATCACCGTGTCCGCCGAGCAGGCGGCCTATGCCCGCGAACTATGCGCAGGTCTTCCGATCGAGATCCGCCTGCAGGACTACCACGAGGTCGACGAACGCTTCGATGCCGTACTTTCGGTGGGCATGTTCGAACACGTGGGCGCGAAGAACCACCGCGCGTGGTTCGAGATGGCGCGGCGTTGCGTTGTCGACGACGGCCTGGTGCTGCTTCATAGCATCGGATCGCATGCAACCGTGACGCACCCGGATCCGTGGATCGACCGTTACATCTTCCCCAACTCGCTCATTCCCAATGCATCGCAGGTGATGCACGCACTGGAAGGTTTGTTCGTAGTGGAGGACTGGCACAACTTCGGTGCCGACTACGACCTCACCCTGCAGGCCTGGCGGGCCAATTTCGACGCCGCCTGGCCGGTACTGCAAGGCCGCTACGATGAGCGCTTCCGCAGGATGTGGCTGTTCTACCTGTCATGCTCGGCGGCGATCTTCCGCAGCCGGCGCGACCAGCTCTGGCAGGTCACTTTGAGCCCGCGTGGCGTCATGGGTGGTTTGCGGGTGCCGCGTTAGGCCGTGCAACCGCGTACATCTGCCAGGCGATCTTCTTCAATAGCGCCTGGCGATCGTCACCTTCGACGTAAAGGTCGAAATGCGTGCGGCCTTCGATGAACTGCACGCTGGATGTTGCGTGCAGGGCGTCGAGCGTGTCTTTCAACCGGTGCGCGGCGCCATCGAGGTAGAACGTATCGGCCGTACCGACGTAGACGTGGATCTTGCCGTCGAGGTCGTCCTTCAGTGCCGGCCAGTCGCGCTTCAAACGCCAGGCGATGTCGAAGTGATCGCGCCAGTAAGCCACCACGGCCGGATCCACGTTGCCGGTGGCACGGTCGAACATCGGCATGGGCCGGCCGTCGGCGCCGCGCGGTGAGAACACCCAGTCGAAGGACGCCAGCTGGCCACCATAGGCGTTGATCACCTGCTCGAGTTTGGCGAACGTCTCGAAGGTGGCGATCACCTGGCCCTTGTCGCGCACCAGCGGCGTGGCCGTGCCATCGGCCTTGCGATACATGTTGGCGTTGGGCGCATAAAGGTCGACGCCGGTGAAGTCGTGGAAATCCGAAGGGTCCGGCGAGGTCGACCAGGTACCGCCGAAAATCTTCGGGTAGCGCACCTGCAACCACAACGTGGCCCAGCCGCCCGACGAATGGCCGTTGAGGAAGCGCCCGTTCACCCGCGCGTCCATGCGGTAATTCTTCTCCAGGTACGGGATGAGCTCGGTGGTGAGCGCCTGGCCCCACGGGCCGTTATTCACCGAGTCTGCGAATTCATGCGTGCCGGTGGGGCTGGATTCGTCCAGGAATACCCAGATCATGGGCGGCATCTGGCCCTTCTGCATGGCTTGCCACACGTTGGCCAGCTGCGAGGTGAGCGTAGCTACCGTGGTGCCGAAACCGTGCGTGTAATACACCACGGGCCAGGTTTTGGACGACTTCGCATCGTAGTCGGGCGGCGTGAGCACCCAGCCCTTCATCACGATCGGCCGGCCCCAGAATGCGGCGAGCGCAGGGCTTTGAAAATCGATCGCGGTGGCATGCGGGCGCGCGGCGGTGAGCATGTCCTGCATGCCGGGCGGCGCCTTGGGCGAGGCTGTCCATGGGTCGCGTCCGCCTTGCACCGTGTCCAGCACCAGCGCCGGGACAGCGGCATTGCCCAGGGTCACCGGCACCACCTTGCTGAGCAAGTCACCTGCCCCGCGGCCGTTGTAGTCGTAGCTGTGGTCGGTATCGAGCACGGCCTGGGCCAGGTAATCGCCTGCCGGCAACTGCGAGAGACCCTGCGGGAAGGATTCGGTATCACCGTCCACGACGATGGCCTGGCCCGGTTCCAGATGACCGACGTCGCGCGCGATGACGGTCGCGGCCTTGGGCGAAAACGGGTTGGTGTCGACGCTTGAAACGTCGCCACCCTTGGCGGCAGCTCGCGCGGCCTTAGCATCGGTAACGAACACCAGCAGGCGGCCGGACACGGGCGCGGTGGCGCTCGCGGGCAAGGTTACGGTGAAGCTGCGGTGGGCCGCGGCGGGCGCCAGCGCATAAGCGCAGGCGGCAGCGCCAAGGCCAAGGGCAAGCACGATCAGGACAAGACGAAACCGGGAGGTCACCGGGAATTCCTTCGTTCAAGGAGTCGAAGGCGCCCATCCTAGCGGGACTTATGCGCTGGCGCGCGCCTCTTCCATCGATCCTGCCAGCACGGTCAATTCCACCGGTACGATGGCTTCCTCGCCCATCAGCTGGACCAGGCCATCCTGCACGAACAACTGCAGTTGCATGGTGCGCTGGGTAAGCGCGGCGAGCGCGGCCGTGGTGGCGGGAGCGATGTCGATCACGGTGACGTTCTTCGCCCGGCCGATGCCCGGGGAAGTCTTCTTCCACCAGACCTCGGCGCCACGGCCGCCATAGGCGTACACCACCACGCGTTTGGCACGCCCACAGGCACGGCGGATGCGCTGTTCGTCGGGCTGGCCCACCTCGATCCAGAGGTCGATCTCGCCGGTGAGTTCCTTGCGCCAGAGGTCCGGCTCGTCATCGGAGCTCAACCCCTTGCCGAAGACCAGGGCATCGTCCGCGTGCAAGGCAAAGGCCAGCAACCGCACCATCATCCGCTCGTCGGTCTCCGAGGGATGCTGGGCGATGGTCAGTGCATGGGACTGGTAGTAGTTGCGGTCCATGTCACTGACCTGAAGGTCGGCCTTGTACACGATGGATTTAAGGGCCACGGTTTTTTTATCTGGAAGAGGCAATCATCCAGAATACCACCGGCGCGCCGAAGGCAGGTTTGGCCGCTGGCGCTACACTTTTGAGCTTGCTTCCTTAATGGAGAATCCCCATGGCACGGATCGGCACCGGACTCATCGGCTATGGCACGGCGGGCGCGTTCTTCCACGCGCCATTGATCACGGCCGAATCCGGCCTTGCCCTGCATCGAGTGGCAAGTAGCCGCAGACAGGCCATCGAAGCGGACCACCCAGGCGTGAAGGTCGACGCTGATCCCGCAACGCTGATCGGCGCGGCAGACGTCGAGTTGGTGGTGATCGCCACGCCCAACCAGACCCACTATCCCCTGGCGATGCAGGCGCTCGCGGCAGGCAAGCACGTGGTGATCGACAAACCCATGGCCCTGGATCCCAGGCAGGCTCGCGAACTGATCGATGCCGCGGCGAATGCCCGGAGGATGCTAAGCGTGTTCCACAACCGCCGCTGGGACGATGATTTCCTTACCGTGCAAGATCTCCTGGCCCGCGATGCCCTGGGCCAGATCAACTACTTCGAATCGCATTTCGATCGTTACCGCCCGGCGATCAAGCCGGGCTGGCGCGAAGTCGAAGGTGAAGGCACCGGTGTGCTTTTCGACCTGGGTTCACACCTCGCCGACCAGGCGCTGCACTTGTTCGGCATGCCTGAAGCGGTGACGGCCGATGTCCTGGTACAACGGCCACAGGCGCGCGTTCCGGACTACTTCCACGTTCAACTGCATTACGGCCGGCGCCGGGTGATATTGCATGGCTCGACGCTTGCCGCGGCACACGGCACGCGCTTCATCGTGCACGGCGAACGGGGAAGTTTCACCACGCATGGACTCGATGGCCAGGAGGCGATGCTGCGCGCCGGCGAACAGCCCGGACGCACTCCCTGGCCTCCCGCAGCCCGCTCAGGCGTGCTCACTGCAGGCGACGGGACGGAAACGGCGATGGCATTGCACGCCGGGGCGTATACCCGTTACTACGCTTCCGTGGTGCGTGCGATCAAGGATTCGGTGGCACCGCCAGTCACCGGCGGCGAGGCCCTCGACGTGATGCGGGTGATCGAAGCGGCACAGGCGAGCGCCGCGGCGGCAAGGACGATAGCCTTCGACTGACCTGGGGACCTGCCAGGTCAGGCCGTGGCAGCGGCGGTGCCGTGCGAGCGATCGTGTACGTATTGCACGGCGGGCGTGGGACGCCCGAGGTGGTAGCCCTGCAGGTAGTCGCAGCCCATGGCGATCAACTGCTCCATGGTGGCGGCATCCTCCACGCCCTCGGCCACCGACTCCAGCTTCATGCGGCGGGCGACGTCAATCATGGCGCCGACCAGCTGGCCGGTATGGGCGTCGCTCAGCATGGTGCCTACGAACGACTTGTCGATCTTCAGTTCCGTGGCGGGAAAGTGGCGAAGATACGAGAACGAGGCGTAGCCCGTACCGAAGTCGTCAATGGCCACGCGCACGCCGCGGTCGCGGAACCGCCGCAATACGCGCACGCTCGTTTCAAGGTCGGTGAGGATCGCCGTTTCGGTCACCTCCACGATCACGTTCTCCGCCGGTACATTCCATATCTCCAGCGCGCCTAGGAACTGTTCGGTGAAGCCTCTTTCGACGAACACCCGCGGGGACAGGTTCACCGAGATATCAATCATTACCTGGGCGTCACGCATGGCCGCTGCGTGGCGGAGGCTGGCGTTGAGGTTCCAGCGCGTGAGCGGAATGATCAGGTCGCTACGCTCGGCAAAAGGGATGAAATCCGAAGGCATCACCATGCCGCGCGTGGCCGACGTCCACCGGCTGAGAGACTCGACGCGGGCAACCTTGCCACTGGCGCAATGTACCTGGGGCTGGAAGTAGACCTCCAGGCGATTGGCCTCGATGTCGTCGCGAAGTTCGCCGTAGAGGATCTCGATCTGGGTGCCTTCGGTCTCGTACATGGCGAACGGCTCGCCCGTGCGCATGGCTTCGTCGTGGGCCATCTCGGCCCGGCGGCACAGCAGCTCGGCATCCACGCCGTGTTCGGCGTAGAGCGCCGCGCCCACCAACGCACGACCAAGCCACGGACGGCTTGGGCAGGCCAGGGGTTCTTCGAACGCGCTCAGTAACCGCGTGGCCGCCAGCAAGGCGTGGGTGCGGTTGCGCAATGCCGGCAGTACCGCGATGAAAGTGTCCTCGCCTGTCTCGAACACCCTGTCAACGTGGCGCAAGAGGTGCACGATGCGCTCGTACCCCACGCGCATGATCTGGTTGCCGAAATCATAGCCATGGCGCAGCTGCGCCTCGCGCATGCCGCGCAGGCGCAGCACCAGTACGCAGCAAATGGCCCCCTCTACCTGCCTGTCCAGCATCACCTGGATCGTGCTGAAGAGATTGGCCCGCGCGGTCATGACAGGAAATAATCGGCCGGGTCGATGCCATAGGCACCTACCGGTAGCGTACGGATGACTTCCCGGCGGTCTCCGCCCGACTCGGCGATAAGGTCGACCACGATGAAGTCCGCGGTGGGCGACTTGTCGCGGTCGGTAAGGATCACCACCTTCGGCTGCAGGCGGCGCGACTGGTTCTGCACCATCACGATGGCCACTTCACCGCTATTGAGCTCCACCAGGGAGCCTGTGGGATACACGCCCAGGCAGGCCTGGAACTGCTCCACCAGTTCGCCCTGGAATTCGCTCTCGCGCGCGCTGTAAATGCGGCGCAAGGCCTGGTGCCGTGACAGCGCCACGGCGTGTGGCCGTAAAGAGCACATCGCGTGGTAGGCGTCGATGATCGCGGCCATGCGGCCGGCCAGGGGAATGGACGTACCTGCCAGGCCATCGGGATAACCGCTGCCATCGACGCGTTCGTGGTGCGTGCGGACCATGTCGCGCACCTCGCTGTCGAGCATGGCCGATCGGTCGAGGATGTCCATCCCTTCGGCCACATGGGTGCGCACCAGCATGATCTCGTCGTACTCGAGCGGTCCCTGCCTTGCGAACAGCTCCAGTGGCAGCTGCGACTTGCCGACGTCCAGCAACAGGCCGCCGGCAGCCATGCTGACGATGGTTTCCTCGGCAAAGCCCATATGGCGCCCGAACGATGCGGCCAGGGCGCTGCAGCCGATCGCATGGTTATAGGTATAGCTATCGCGCCGGCGCAGGGCGTCGATCCAGAAGAAGGCATCGCTCGAGCGCAGGATGCTCTCCACCAGGGGACGGACCGCGCGGTCGACGTCCTCGGGCGAGATCACGCCAGTATCGGCAATGTCCTGCATGATCTTCTCGATCGACTGCGTGGCGTTGTCGAAGGCCTCCCGAGCCCGCGGTGCCTCTTCCTCGAATGTTGCGGTGTCGGCGTACACCACCGCACGCTGGAAGCGGTTGCCGCTCTGGATGCGCTTGCGCAACGACTGCAGGCGGGTATCAGCCGCCAGCCGGCGCTGGGTATCGACGTAGACGAACTCGCACCATTGCGCGAGGCCCTCGATGTCCTCAGGTGAGCCGATCTCGATGCCCTGCAGGGGGTACGGAGTGCCGTCCCATGGGCGGTCGAGCCGGCATACGAACATGCCGATCTCCAGGTTGCCCACCTCCACCCTGCGCTCGACCAGTTCGTAGGCCACGTCTTACCCCAATGCCAGCAAGTGCCATAATCGCCACTACCGTCAATAGGTTAGCGAAACGGCTTCGATGCGTCTGCCACCGTGGAGGTTTCGTCGACGGCAGGCTACATATCATTATCGACAGGGCTGGCGGTAACTTGATAGGCCTGTATGGAATCGCGGCCCATGCCGGTCTCCTTGGATGGGCCCGTTCGGCCCACGCAGCGAGGTTGCCCCATGATCCGTCGTTTTCCCCTGGTCGCCGCCCTGGCCATTGCCGCCGCCAGCGCAGGCTTCGCCTACGCGCACACCGAAGGTCTCGCCCTGCCCGACCCGGTCGCCGCGCCCGCCACGGCCGCCGGCGGTGATGAAGTGGCCGTGTTCGCCGGCGGCTGCTTCTGGGGTATCGAGGCCATCTTCGAACACACCAAGGGCGTGAAGTCGGCCACCACCGGGTATTCCGGCGGCGAGGCCAAAACCGCCCACTATGATGACGTCAGCGATGGCGACACAGGCCATGCAGAGTCGGTCCGGGTGGTGTTCGACCCCAAACAGGTGAGCTACGGCACCCTCCTGAAGGTGTTCTTCTCGGTGGGACTGGATCCCACCGAAAAGGATCGCCAGGGTCCGGATTCGGGCACGCAATACCGCTCGGTCCTGTTCACCACCTCGCCCGAACAGCAGCGCGAAGCGTCCGCGTATATCGCGCAGCTGGACAAGGCCCACGTGTTCGACGCGCCTATCGTGACCGAAGTACAGCCGTTGAAGGCCTTCTATCCGGCCGAAAGCTACCATCAGGACTACGCAAAGCTTCACCCCGACAGCATGTACATCGTGATCAACGATGCGCCGAAGGTGACCAACCTGAAGAAACTTTACCCGGCCCTATACCGGGACTGGACGCAGTCGACCGCATCACGTTGACGGCTGGCGATTTCAGATCATCGGCAGGTTAAGCCCCTGCTCCTTCGCGCAGGCAATGGCATCGGGGTATCCCGCATCGGCATGGCGCATCACGCCGGTTCCGGGATCGTTCCACAGCACGCGCGCGATACGGCGGTCGGCGTCGGCAGTGCCGTCGCAGACAATCACCACGCCTGAGTGCTGGCTGTAACCCATGCCCACGCCGCCGCCGTGATGCAGGCTTACCCAGGTAGCGCCGCCGGCCACGTTGAGCATGGCGTTCAACAGCGGCCAGTCGCTCACCGCGTCGCTGCCATCGCGCATGGCTTCGGTCTCGCGGTTGGGACTGGCGACGGAACCTGAATCAAGGTGATCGCGGCCGATAACCACCGGAGCCTTCAATTCACCGTTGCGGACCATCTCGTTGAAGGCAAGGCCAAGCTTGTGGCGCACCCCTAAGCCCACCCAGCAGATGCGCGCGGGCAAGCCCTGGAAACTGATGCGTTCGCGGGCCATGTCCAGCCAGCGGTGCAGGTTGGCGTCGTCGGGGATCAGCTCCTTGACCTTCGCGTCGGTCTTGTAGATGTCTTCCGGATCTCCCGACAGGGCCACCCAGCGGAACGGCCCGATGCCACGGCAGAACAGCGGCCGGACGAACGCCGGAACGAAGCCCGGGAAGTCGAAGGCATGGGCGAGCCCTGCGTTCTTCGCCATCTGGCGGATGTTGTTGCCGTAATCGAATGTGGGAATACCCATGGCATGGAAGGCCAGCATGGCTTCCACGTGGGTGCGCATGGAGCGCATCGCAGCATCACGGGTGGCCTCGGGTTCGGACTTCCGTCGCTCCAGCCATTCCTCCACTGTCCAGCCGACAGGAAGGTAACCATTCACAGGGTCGTGCGCGCTGGTTTGATCGGTGACGGCATCCGGCCGTACGCCGCGGCGCACGAGTTCGGGCAAGACATCGGCTGCGTTGCCCAGGAGGGCCACGGACTTTGCCTCACCCGCCGCGGTATACCTGGCGATCCGAGCAAGCGCGTCGTCAAGATCGGTAGCCTGCTCGTCGACGTAACGCGTTTTCAGGCGAAAATCGATACGGCTCTGCTGGCATTCGATGGTGAGCGACGATGCGCCGGCGAGGCTTGCCGCCAGCGGCTGCGCGCCGCCCATGCCGCCCAGGCCCGCGGTAAGGATCCACTTGCCCGCAAGGCTCCCGCCGTAGTGTTGGCGGCCCATCTCGACGAAGGTCTCGTAGGTGCCCTGCACGATGCCCTGCGAACCGATGTATATCCAGGAACCTGCGGTCATCTGGCCGTACATCATCAAGCCCTTGCGATCGAGCTCGTTGAAGTGTTCCCAGTTGGCCCAGGCTGGCACCAGGTTGGAATTGGCGATCAATACGCGCGGGGCATCGGCGTGCGTGGG
>NZ_DATHFX010000365.1:0-6653 GCF_035317885.1 Pinirhizobacter sp. | reverse complement strand
TCATCGGTGCGGACGGTGCCGATCACGCGATGGCCGACGGCCAGGGCTTCGCGGGAAAGTGCCAGGCCGAAGCCACTGCTGACGCCGGTGATGAAAAAGGTCTTGTTAGGCATGGATGGCCTCCTGATCGTGAACTCAATCGATTGTTCGTAAGGCCGCCGTTGGGAGTGTTCCGCTATGGCGTCGTTACAGAGTTGAGGTCACCCGGTGGAACGCGCATGCGCTTGCCCAGAAAGCGCTTCGCGAGCCAGACGCGGACGGGCTCGTCGTAGAGCTTGAGGCAGGCGTAGGCCAACGTAATGGCGGCGATAACCAGCAAAATGCCGTATCCCACGCCTTCCGCAACTGTCGGATGATGCGACGCGGCCCACTGGGTGTAGATGTAGATCAGTGGGTAGTGGGTGATGTAAATCGGATAGGACAATTCCCCAAAGAAGCGCGCAAGGCGGCTGGAAAAGCCCTGCTGTTCGCCCGCGCCTGCGCCGATGGCAACAATGATGGGGAAGACGATGATGACGCATACCGCCTCAAACACACCGTTCATCCACAGGTGCCCTGCTCCTCCAATGCGCGGCACGCAAAACACGCCGATCAACATCGCGCTGCAAACGGCAAAAGCACCCGGAACGCGGACGGTCTTGCCAAGGCGCATCAGCAGCATGCCGGCCATGAAGGGAAAGAGCATGCGACCAAAGCCAATGTGCAACTGGGTCGCATTGACGGACCAGCCACCAATGAGGTCACCGCCCTTGCCAAACACAGCCACCTCGACGAGCAGGCACGCGGCAAGGAAGGTCAGCAAAGAGAGCACGCGGATCGGCAGCCGGCGCAAGACCAGGGCGTAAAGGATGTTGGCGATGTACTCGAAAAACAGTGACCAGGCCGGCCCGTCGAGCGGATGCATCTCATCCCAGCCCCGGATATCCATCGACGGCGGAACGGGCAGCAACGTGTAGCCGATGAGCATCACGGCAATGACCTTGATCACACTGGTCTTTTCAATGATTGGAAAAGCATCGCCAGCCTGCAGGTAATACAGCAGCGCACCGACGGTCATGCCCATGATGACCATGGGCTGCAGGCGAATCAGCCGGCGTTTGTAAAAATCCCAGACCGATAATTGCCCCCAGCGATCGTCATAGGCATAGGCAATGACAAATCCGGAGAGCAGGAAGAAGAAGTCGACGGCAAGGTAGCCGTGGTTTATCGGCTGCGTCAGCGGATGGTTGGGGGAGTACGCTTCGAAGGTGTGGAAGATAACCACCATGAGTGCGGCAACACCGCGAAGGCCGTCGAGCAGTTGGTAATGGCTTTTGGGGGCGGATGCCGCAGCAATATGATTAGTCATCAAGATTTCCTAGTCTCCACGCTGGAGGATAATGCGAAGTTCCTCTACATCCAAATCGCGCTCGAGCTCATGAAGCACTTCATCTTCAATCAGCCCAGCGCGGTGGATGCGAATCAGCTCGGTGCGTCCCGCGGCAATGGCAATCAGGACGACGTCGAAATGGGTTCGAACGCCTTCCATGAACGTGTCCGCGTCTTCGGCGTATCGCGTCGTGATTTCCGAGCGCTTGCGATACTCCTCTAACAGGCGGGGATGGATCAACGTGCCGTCTGGCGCGTAGGCGTGCACTTCGACAGCCTCGGCCATGGCACGGGCAATGGCCGCCTCCGATGCGGGCAGATGCATCTTCGCCAAGGGATCCTGATCAACCGGCCGAATCCGGTTAATGAGCCAGCCCAAGCTTGTCCCCTGCACGACAACGGTGGCGAAGATCACGGCAAACGCGGTAACCAGCATCAGATCCCGGCCTGGCATGGACTCCGGCAATGTAAGCGCCACCGCCAGCGTGACGACGCCCCGCATGCCGGCCCAGCTCAGCACCGTTGCCTGCCGCACCCCCAGCGGCCGGGCGCGCTTCAACCCCATGCCGCGGAGCGCTGCGAGCAGGCCGTCGACGCCAAAGACCCAGACGAAGCGCGTCACCGTGACGGTCAACAAGACACCAAGCACGGGAATGGCCATCCTGGTGTAGACGGCCTCGATCCCGCCGATACGATCCAGCACGCCGCGCAGCGAGAAACCGATAAGGATGAAGACGAGGGCTTCCAGGACAAAAACCACGGTTTCCCAGAACGCGCTGCCGCGAAGCCGAACCTGCGCCGGGAAGATGACATGCTGATACCAGCCCAGTACAAGGCCCGCTGTAACCGTAGCTATTACGCCAGAGACATGGGCTGCCTCGCCGACGATATAAGCGACCCAGCACATGAGCGTGCTGACCATGACGATCAGCGTGTGATCGCCCAGGCGACGAACGACGAAGATCCAGGCCCCCGCAACGGCAAGGCCGGCAACGATCCCGCCGACGGCCAGGAAAAGGAAGCTGGAGACAGCTGCACCAGCATCAAACATGCCGCTGAGCGTTGCCGCGACGGCGAAGCGAAAAAGCACCAGACCGGTTGCATCATTGAGCAGGCTTTCCCCTTCCAGCAGCGCCGACAGGCGACGGGGAAGCTTCACTCGCTGAAGCACGGCGCGCGCCGACACGGCATCCGGTGGCGACATGATCGCCCCGAGGGCAAAGCAGGCAGCCCACGGAAGTCCGGGGGCGAGCCAATGGGTCACCACACCCACCCCCAGCGTGGTAAACACAACCGCGCCGACGGCGAGCAACAGTATCCCCGGAAGGTGCCGCCGGAAGCGGCCGAAAGCCGTGAAGTACGCCCCATCCATCAGCAAAGGTGGGAGGAAAAGCACCAGGATCAGCGCCGGATCGAGCGTGAACGACGGCAGCCTGGGTACAAACGCAAGCGCGCCACCACCCACGAGCAAGGCCGTCGCCGGCGGCAGGCCCAAGCGTCGGGCCGCCCAATGCAAGGCGACCACAACGGCGAGCAGAACCAATACAAGTTCAAATGTCTCGACTGAATGCAATGGCCTGCCCCCGAAAATTCATCAGGTCGATATTAAACACTGTCACGCGACGTTCGGGTCCACCCCACTTGTCCCAGCCGACCCGCAATTCGTCCCCGAATCGGCGTTTTCCGCCCCTGTGCGGGAGACAGTAGCGTCAGACCCTCGCACCATGGGCGACATCTCACGGAGGATACCCATGGATCGTCGCACTGTGCTGAAAGCCGCCCTCGCCCTGCCCCTCTTGCCGCTCGCCGCCAAAGTGGACGCATTCGTCACTGGCGACGGCCGCTGGCTGAAACGCGGTGCCGCCGGCTGGCCCACCGATGCCGACTGGGAATCCTTGAACCGCCAGGTCGGGGGCCGCCTGTCGATCCCGAGGAACCCGCTGCTGGACCCGGCCACCCGGGAAGAAGCGCTGGCCCATATTGGCAACCAGTTCTACGTGGGCGACCAGCCGGGCCTTACCCAGACTGGCGCGTATTACCGCGCATGGACCTCCACCCCCAGCGCGCGGGTGCTCGCGGCCGAGAGTGCCCAGGACATCGCGACCGCCATCACCTGGGCACGCAAGCACCGGGTGCGGCTGGCGATCCGTGGCGGCGGCCACAGCTACCTCGGCGCCTCCAACGCTGCGGACTCGCTGCTTCTGTGGACCCGGCGCATGAATTCGGTTGAGCTGGTGGATGCGTTTGTCCCGCAGGGCGCCAGGCCAGGCGCAGGTGCGCTGCCAGCCGTCCACGTCGGTGCCGGCGCCATGTGGATCGATGCCTATCATGCTGTGACGACCGTCGGCGGCCGTTACGTGCAGGGCGGGGGCTGCACGACAGTGGGCTGTGCGGGGTTCACCAACGGTGGCGGATTTGGCAGCCTATCGAAGGGCTTTGGTACGGGGGCGTCAAACCTGCTGGAGGCCGAGGTGGTCACGGCCGACGGAAAGATACGGGTGGTCAACGCCTTCCAGGATCCCGAGCTGTTTTGGGCCCTGAAGGGTGGCGGCGGTGGGAGCTTCGGCGTCATCACGCGCCTGACCTTCCGTACCCACGACCTGCCCAAGTCCATCGGTGCTGCGAAGGGGCGCCTTGAGGCGGATAGCGACAAGGCCTTCTCCACGCTCGTCGCCCAGGTACTGCGCCAGTTCCGCGACAAACTGTGCAACCCGAACTGGGGCGAGGTCATGGAATTCCATGGCGATCGCCACATCGACATTTCGATGGTGTTCCAGGGCTTGAGCGACGATGAGGCAAAGGCGGCGTGGCAGCCATTGCTGGACTGGGTAGCCGCGCGGCCGGAGTACACATGGGTGAAGCCGTTCTGGGTGCGAGGCATACCGGCGCGGCACACCTGGGACCTGGGCTTCTACCAAAAGAACGGCCTGGACTTCGCCGCTCCCGATGACCGCCCGGGAGCGCCGGCTTATCACATGATGTGGGCGGGTGACAAAGAGCAGGTAGGCGCATATATCCATGCCTACACCTCGGCGTGGCTGCCCTCACGACTGCTGCAGGACGGGAACCTGCAAACCCTGGTTACCGCCATCATCGAGGCGTCGCGCGAACAGGGGTTCGCTCTCCATTTCAACAAGGGGCTGTTCGGCGCATCCCCGGAGACGCTGGCCCGGGCACGCGATACCGCCATGAATCCCCAGGTACTCGATGCCTTCGCCCTGGCCATTATCGCCACCGGTGGACCGGCGGTGTTTGAAGGTCTACCCGGCGCTCATCGGGACGAAGTCAAGGCCAGACAGGGGGACGCCGACGTGCGGAAGTCGTACGCCCGTCTGACCGAGGTCGCTCCCGGCGCGGGGGCCTATTTCTCGGAGAGTGATTTCTTCCAGAAGGACTACAAGAAGGCCTACTGGGGTACGAACGTTGGCCGCCTGGCAGCGGCCAAGCGCAGATACGACCCGGATGGCACTTTCACGGTGCGAAACGGTATCGCTTGAGCCACGCAATCGTACCCATACACAGTAGATAGAGATAAAACGTCTCTGGCGACGTTAGAAGCACGACGATCATTAGGCCGTGGACGTAGTTAGGTTGGGGAGAGAGCCCCACGATGGTGCTGAAAGCGAAAATATAGGAAATAACGGCCGGTGTTCCAAAGAAAAGCCAGGCAAACGCCAAGGCCCAACCCTTGAAGCTGCCTCCCGCGATTCCCTCATACATTCGGCCTCTGCCGCGAATAACCCCGATGGGGTCACAGTTGTTCGGCATGGGTTCCACCGGGCTCAGGCGCTCGATGTTGCGGATCCCTTTCACTACGTCCGGGTCATCGTGTTTCGCGACCTGGTCGTATTCCCTGAGGGGCATCAACGAATCGTTTGGATCGTCCACGACGAAGCGCTGACTACCGACCAGAATTACTCGTAACATCTTGCCCTCCCCCGAGGCCAGTCAACTTGAGGGAGTCTGGCACGGGGTTGGTGCGGCAGCCAAGTCTGGCGATTTGCTGAAATAGCGTTGATATTCCTGGACGGCCCACGCATTCGCGTTGGCAATCTGTGCCGGGGCAAGCTGCTGAGCTGCTTCGTCGGCGTCCTGTTTAACGGACTGGGCGTAGCTACCCTTGGCTGCGTACTGCAGCAAGCGATTGGCGCGGTAGGCCGTAAATTGGCTTCCCATCATCGGCAGACTCGCCATCATGCCGCCGCCATGGTTGAGGCTTTCGACGGGCGTTGCAAGGAGCGCTACAACCCGCCAGTCGCCACGTGCGAGCCCCGCTTGAAGATAGGCGCGCGCGTCGGCTGTGTAGCGGCTGATTTCATCTTTGTCGGTCAGGTCGAAATTGCCATTGGCAAAACACACCTGAGCGTCGAGATCCCCTGCCTTCGCGGCTGCATCCACTGCTTTGTAATACTGTCGATCGAGGGCCACGGGATCCGCCGTGCAATATGCCTGGCGCGCAGTTGCGGCTTGCATCGCCCTTGCCGACGCTGCAACCTCTGCGCTGCACAGCCGGTAACCCGCGGCATCAGCTTTTTTTGCCTCGCAACGATCTATCACCGTCTGATCTATCGCAAGTTCGGTCGCCGCTGCGCGACACTTCTGTACGTCATGAAAGACATTGGACAACGTGGCGGTATTCGCCGGTGTTGTAGGGGCCGTGGAGTCGCCGAGGTCCTTGTGGTCAACGGCCGAGGACATGGGGCCGCCGGGCCTCGCCGGCAGAAGTGCAGGGCCGGAAGCCGACGCCCCTACTCCCACAATATCCGCCGCTTGCACAAGGCGATGTCCCGTATATACGCCGGTGAGAACCGCCGCGGTGCCGAGGGTCACAATCCACTTGTGTTTGACCAACATATGGATGCCTCGCAGGTTCGTCTCAAACCGGTGGAGACCAATATGGCACAGAGTTCCACTGGCCAAACGGTATAGCAAATCAACCTCGGCTAGCCCTCAACTTACGCGTACGATTTACCCATGTGCACCCCCATGGCCTAACAAACTTGTGCTACTCAGCGCAGATCTGGTCCGACTACCGCAAATTCACGAAGGTGTTCGGTGCTGCCATGAGCATCCGGCGCTTCGTTGAACTGTTTTGGGAGAAGCGGCAGGGCAGCGACTGGACGAAGATCCCCAAGGCGATGAAGGCGGCCTTTGCCCAGCCCCAGACCGATGATGAGCGCGAGATCGCCAGGATCATCGCCGACGCCGACCGCAACCAGGCCAATGTCCTGGAAGCGGAGATGTTCGCGCAGAAGACGCGCCTGGCCGGCGCCGAACGCACGCTG
>NZ_DATHFX010000364.1:0-6992 GCF_035317885.1 Pinirhizobacter sp. | reverse complement strand
GACAGCATGCCGGCAAAATCCAGACCGTGGCTGGCGGCGTCGTAATAGGGGTAGTTCACCACCTGGAAGCCGGCCGCTTCGAACAGGGCGCGGTGGTTTTCCCAGCTGGGATTGCTGATGGCGACGGGCACGCCAGGATTGAGGTGCTTGAGGAAATCCGCACCCACCGTCAGCGCGCCGGTACCGCCCAGGCCTTGCGCGGTCACCACGCGGCGCTCGGCGACTAGCTGCGATTCGGAGCCGAACAGCAGGCGTTGCACCGCGCCGTTGTAGGCGGCAATACCGTCGATAGGCAGGTAGCCACGGGGTGTGAGGTGGCCCAAGCGGGCCTCTTCGGCCGCGCGCACGGCGCGCAGCAGCGGCACATGGCCGTCGGCGTCGTAGTAGACGCCTACACCAAGGTTCACCTTGTGCTCGCGCGTATCGCTGCCATAGGCCTCGTTGAGCCCCAGGATGGGATCGCGGGGGGCCATTTCGACATGGGTGAACGGGGTCATGGAATCAAAGCCTTCGGCAGCTGGAACGGGAAATGGGGAACATTTGGTTTATTCGGTGGCATCGCCGTGCCCGGCAAGCCAGGCACAGGCATCGGCGCCGGCCGTGGTGCCGAAGGAGAAGTCGAACAGCGAGCGGTCGGCCAGCTGCGAGGGCGCCACGTTGCCCAGTGCTCGGAAGATCGTTTCCGCGCGCCCGGGGAACTGGCGCTCCCACTCGTCCAGCATGCGCCGTACGGCCTTGCGCTGCAGGTTTTCCTGCGAACCGCACAGGTTGCACGGAATGATCGGGAATCCACGATCCGCAGCGTAGGCCGCGATGTCGTCTTCGCGGCAATAAGCCAGGGGCCGGATCACCGTGTGCGCGCCGTCGTCTGAACGAAGCTTCGGCGGCATGGCTTTCAGGCTTCCCTGATAGAACATGTTCAGGAAGAAGGTGCCCAGGATATCGTCGCGGTGATGGCCCAGGGCGATCTTGGTCACGCCGTTCGCGCCCGCCCACTTGTACAACGCGCCGCGGCGCATGCGCGAGCACAGGCTGCACATGGTCTTGCCAGCCGGGATCACGCGGGTGACCACCGAATAGGTGTCCTGCTCGATCACGTGGTACGCCATGCCGAGCGATTGCAGGTAGCCGGGCAGCACGTGTGCGGGAAAACCCGGCTGCTTCTGGTCCAGGTTCACGGCCACCAGCTCGAACGGCACCGGGGCCTTGGCCTTCATCTGGATCAGGATGTCGAGCAGGGTGTAAGAATCCTTCCCGCCGGACAGGCATACCATCACCTTGTCGCCAGCTTCCACCATGGAAAAATCGGCGATCGCCTGCCCCACCTGGCGACGCAGCCGCCGTGCCAGTTTGGCAACCTCGTAGGCTTCTTTGCGGGAGTCGGGGACAGGGGCTGGCATGGGTGCGGCGCGGGCTGGACAACGCATTGTAACAGGGCCTTCGCTGATGCTTCCCCGTGTCACGTTCAGCAGACTACACTCGACGCTTCCCCCCTAGCCGCCGTGGTTCGCATGCAGGCCCAGGATCCCGCCGAGACCGCCCGTCGACTGGCCGAACTCCGCAGTGAGCATCGTGACCTCGACTCGGCGATCGACCAGCTGATCGCCGCCCGTGCGGGCGACGAGCTGCAGCTGACGCGCATGAAGAAGCGCAGGCTGGCGCTGAAGGATGCTATTTCCCGGCTCGAAAGCCGCCTCATCCCCGACCTGGATGCCTAAAATGATGCCCGTGACCCTGCGCGACGAACACGTCGCGCTCGAGCCGCTCGACGTCGACCACATCGAAGCCCTGGAAGCCGCGGCCATCGACGGGGAACTGTGGAACCTGTGGTTCACGTCCGTGCCGCCGCCTGGCCAGATGCACACCTATGTGGAAAAGGCCCTCGCCGGCCAGGCGGAAGGCCGCATGCAGCCCTTCGCTATCCGCGAGGCCACCAGCGGCGAGATCGTCGGCAGCACGCGCTTCTACGACATCGACGACACGGTGCCGCGCATGGCCATCGGCTACACCTGGTATGCCCAGCGCTGGCAGAAAACCCACCTCAACACCTGCTGCAAACGGCTGCTGCTGCAGCACGCCTTCGAAACCGTCGGCGCGGCCTCCGTTCAACTGCATGCGGACAGCTACAACGTGAACTCGCAGCGCGCCATCGCGCGCCTGGGCGCCACGCAGGATGGCATCCTGCGCTCGCACCAGAAGCGGCCCAACGGCACGCTACGCGATACGGTGTGCTTCAGCATCCTGGCCACCGAATGGGACAGCGTGAAGCATTCGCTCGAGCTTCGGCTGGAGCGGCTTACCGCGCCTGGCCAGGGTGCACGATAAGCGTGGCCGTCATGCCGGCGGCGAGTACCGTGCCCGCGGGCAGGTGGTCGGCGTCGATCTTCACCCGGACCGGCACTCGCTGGGCCAGGCGCACCCAGTTGAAGGTCGGGTTCACGTCCGATAGCAGATCCGTGCCGGTGGGGTTGTCAGCGTCGGTAATGCCGCGCGCGATGCTTTCCACGGTGCCCGTCAGGCGCGCACCGCCGGCCAGCAGGCGAATGTCCACCTTGTCGCCCACGCGCACGGTGGGAAGCTTCGTTTCCTCGAAATAGCCGTAGATCCAGTAACTATGGCTGTCGATCAGGGCCATGCGCGGCGTGCCGGTGCTGGCGTAGTCGCCCACGCGGATGTCCAGGTTGGTCACGTAGCCATCCACCGGCGCGCGCACCTCGGTGCGATCGAGGTTCAGCTGCGCGGCGGCCAGTTCCACCTGCGCCTGGGTCACGGCGGCCAGCGCCTGCTGCTGGCCGGCGCCTGCCTGCCGGGTGCTGGCCTGGGCTTGCTGCCACGCGGCGTGCGCGGCATTGGCGGTGGCCTGCGCGTTCGCGCGGTCCTCGGCCGAGATCACGTTGTTGATCAACTTCTGCCGCCGCTCGGACTGCGCGGCGAGCATGTCGTAGTTGGCCTTGGTCTGGTTGGCCCCGGCCGATGCGGCGTTGATGCTGGCACCGGCGGCGCGAGCGGCGGCCTCGGCGGCAGCGAGGTTGGCCTCGGCCTGCGCCACGGCATTGATGTAACGCGCGCGGTCGATGACAAACAGCAACTGGCCCTTCTTCACCGTCTGGTTATCCAGCACGTCGACTGCGGTGACCAGGCCCGCGACATCCGGCGCAATGCGCACTACCTCGGCACGCACGCGTCCATCGCGCGTCCACGGCGAATACATGTAGTGCTTCCACATGGCATGGCCGATGAGGATGGCCAGGAGCACCACCACCACGGTGATGGCCAGGCGAACGAGGCTTGCGAGTTTCATGATGGCGGGACCTGGAAGAGCAGCAGCGCGATGCTGCCGAAGACGCAGACGAAGGCGGCGATGCGAAAGAGCGACGGGTGCCACACGTGGCGATACAACCCGTAGCGGCCGGCAAGCCAGTCCAGCGCCCACAACAGCAACATGGAACCTACGAACACCAGCAACAGGCTGGGGACCAACGCGTCGCCGAGGGCGATTTCACGGGGCATGGGCGATCTCCTCGGGGTTGGGCATCTGCGGCATGTAGGCGGCCAGCACTGATTCGCCGTCCAACAGCGCCAGCCGGATCAGGTGCAGGTTGTCCAGCAATACGCAGGTATGTTCCGCCTCGCTGGTGGCGGCGATGGCGGTCGCCACCGCGTCGCGGGCTACGAGGTAACGTTCGGCGTCGGGCCGCTCGTAGAAGCGCGCCAGAGCCTGCACAACCCCATCCATGATTCGCCGCGTGGTCGCCGACATATCCAGCTCCTTCATCGCGTAACGAAGTTCGATCACCGCGCGGCCGGTCTCGTGTACGGCCAGCGCCCAGGCGATCAGCGCACGGGAGTCGGCACTGCCTGCTTGCGTTTGCGACACCACCTGGCTGAAGAGGTCGTGGTTGACGCTTTCGAAGCGGTGCCGAAGACCCGGCAGCGGCGCTTCGGCAGCCAGCGCCACCTGTCGGCGCAAACGCTCCAACTGGCGGCGACGCAGCCATCTACTGCCGATGGCCGGCGGCACGATCATGAATGCCACCGCCGCGGCCCCCACGCCAGCGACCTGTGCGATTCCAATGTTGAGGAACGACGCCGGGTCGAACACCATCGGATTCTGCAGGGCCAGCAGATTGACAAAACCGAACGCGCAGCCCAGGCCGAAGCTCGCCATCGATGGCCGTATCATCATCACCACGCTGACGATCATGAATGGCGCGGTTCCCGCCACCAGCAGGCCATAGCCATCGACCTTGGTAAGCACGAAGAAGACGCAGGCGAAGCCCATGGCCACGCCCAGGACATAACCCAGCAACACCGAACCTGTGACGTTGGCGGGGTTGGGGGTAGCTGCGAACAGGGCGGCGAACACCGTGGCCAGCAGCATCGCGCTGGAGCCCACCGGCCACGCCGTTTCGATCCAGAACACGCCAAGCACCAACATGGTGACGGTGGTGCGCGTCGTAGCCACCAGCGCGCCGGCAAAGTCGTTGCCACGCACGAAACGCACGCGCTCGGTGGAACTGGCCCCCACGCGCGGCGCCTCCAGTGAGGCCGCGGCATCGACGAAGTCGTGTAGTTCGTCGACGAAACGCTGCACGAGCGCGGCGCCCGTGTCGAAGTCGCGACGGTCGGTGGGATCAGCCAGTGCCTCGCGCAACACCGGTGCGTTCGCTTCCATCGCCTGGCGCGCCTGCACCAGCCGCGGCAGGAATATCCTTGCCCTCGTCCCGGCCTCGATCGGCGCGGCCAGGGCGGCGCCTATGGGCGCATAAAGATGGATCAGCGCCTGCGCCGACGCCGTGCGCCCAGCCTTCCCAAGGCGATTGATCAAATGATGAAGCGACTGGAACGTGGTCGATGCCGCCATGAAGCGCTGGTTGTAGAGCTCCATGTGGCTGCTTCGCGCACGCGCCTCGGCGTCTTCGAAGATCACGGAACTGCGCAGGTCTTCCAGCGCGACGGCGTCGCGCACGAAACGCAGGTGCGCGCGCTCCATCTGCTCGCGGGCGATGCGGCCGCCGGTGGCACCCTGCACGAAGGCAATGAAATGCGCGAACTGGTCGCGTGCCGTACGGCGAAGCACGTCGCGCATCTTCGAGGGGAAGATGACATCGCTCACCACGCCGCTCACCAGCAGAGCCAGAAGCACTTCACTCAGGCGTGCCACGGCTGAATCGAACACGGCCGGCGGGTTGTCGATCACCGGCAGGCCGACGATCGCCGCGGTGTACCCACCCAGCACGAATGCATACGCCTTGAAGTTACGGTAGAACGTGGCGCCACCGGCGCATATCCCCAGCCACAGCGACATCGCCACCAGGAACAGTTCGCGCTGTTGGGGAAATGCCGCGACGATAAGCACCGCCACCAGGGCGCCGCCCACCGTGCCGATGGCGCGGTAGAAGCTCTTGGCCAGCACCATGCCCGACTGGCGGTTGGCCACGATGATGGTGGTAAGCATGGCGCTGGTGGGAGCTGGCAAACTCAACCGCATGGCCAGCCAGCCGGTCAGGTAGAACGCCAGCAACGTCTTGAAGACGAACAGCCACGTGCCAGCCTCCTCGTACAGGGTGTCGACCACCACCCTGCGAGAAGCCGGCAACGGCGTGCCTGTATCGGTCATGGACATCGTCCAGGCGTCTCGTTCAGTCGATCAAGCCGTCGAGCATTTTCTTCAGCAGCCGCTCGAGCTTGTGCTGGTCGTCGGCGCCAAGCTTGTCCGTCTGCCGGCCAAGCAATCCGCAGATCTCCGGCAGGAAGCTTTCAATCAGCGCCTCCCCTCCGGGGGTGAGTGTGAGTACCACCTTGCGGCGGTCGTCGCTGCTGCCCTTGCGGTGAATCAACCCCTTCTCGCACAACTGGTTGGTAAGCCGGGTGATGTTGGCTGACTTCTCACCGGCAGCGTCGGCCAGGTCCGAGGGTGTCATCTCACCGCTTGGAGTGCCGTACATCATCATCAGGAGGTTGTACTCCGGATGGTTCAGGCCAAAGGGCTTCAGTACGGCGTTGGCGTCGTCGTGGACGACCTTGTAGATATGCTTGATCAGGCGCACCAGCACGGCCGGTTCGCGGGGAAACGCGGGGTGGCGCTCGCAGGTGACGGCAAGGCGGCGTTCGGTCGGGGCGAAACTGGAGTTCATCGGCTCGGGCCTGATTGGACTGGCCGATATAGTTTACTTATGTAATTTACATTTGTAAATAGAACTATATCTCCAGGGCAAGAAAAAGGGCGCCGCTGGGCGCCCAATGCTGTTTTCCTGGAGTGTCCCGCGGAGGAAGCCGGGGTCAGAGTTGTGACTCTGACCCCTTAAGTGTCCCGACGGGTATCTACTAGCCCTTGGTCGGGAAGGTCTCCACGCCATTGGCGGGCGGCGGATTGTCCTGCCGCGGGGCCTCGCGCTGGCCGGACGAGGGCAACGGACCGCTGCCGCATTTGTATGCGCCCCAGGCCTGGTTGCCATCGGTGGGCTCACCCAGCGGTTTGATGGTGTCGGCGTGCAGCTCCGCCGCCTGGTTGCGGGCGAGCACTTCCAGCTCGTCGCGTACCTTGATGTCGTTGCGGTCGATCGGCCCGACGCGGCTCTGCACGGACACCGTCATCTTGCCCACGTTCTGGCAGCTCGATACATCGCGGCTCCAAGCGGTGCGCACGTTCTTCGCCCCCTCGTCGAGGTTGATGCCCCAGGTGCAGCCGGCCAGCAGCAACACGGGGACGAAGACAAGGGCGTGGCGCATGGCGGGGCTCCGGTGGTGGCTGTTGGCGATGTTAATCCTTCCGTTGGTCATTTCACCGGATTCCCGTCGGCATCGATCACGTGCACCTCGCCCAGGTTCAGCGCGCGCACGGGTTTCTCGATCTGGCGGAAGTCGCCCACGATCACCCAGGTCAGCGCCTTGGGCACGATGACCTCCCTGATGGCCTTCTCGGCGGCCGCCTGGCTCACCGCGTCGGTCTGGGACTTGAGCGTCTGCACGTAGTCATCCGGACGGCCATA
>NZ_DATHFX010000363.1:0-3567 GCF_035317885.1 Pinirhizobacter sp. | reverse complement strand
GTCGCGCATGAGTCCGACATACGCGGGCCGCGCCATACGGCAACATCGACGCTCCAATAGTGCGATCGATATGCCGCCATCATGGACGCGAACAAATCAAGTATTTCTTACAGGGAACAACCAGCGCTGGTTGACGAATCCATCAGGGCCCATAACCATTCGGGCATGGACGATCGCACGGCACGAATGGAAGTAAACATCGCCTACATCCGACGGGACGTCGACGAACTGCGTGTCGGTTTTCGCAGGATGAGCGATGACATCAGATCCCTGAAAGACGCTATCTTTGCAGAGTCGTCGAAGCGGAAGGACCAGTTCACGCAACTGCGTGGCGAAATTGGCGATTTTCGCATGGAACTGCGTGGCGAAATTGGCGATTTGCGCATGGAACTGCGTGGCGAAATTGGCGCGTTGCGCACGGAACTGCGTGGCGAAATTGGCGCTTTGGGCACGGAACTGCGCGGCGAAATTGGCGATCTGCGCCACGAAATTGGCGGTTTACGCCACGAAATGGGTGACGTCCGCCTGGCCGTCACGGCCATGGATTCACGTCTTGAACGGAAGCTCGAGCAACATTTCCTCAAGTTCCAATCGCGCATGCTGTGGACGATCGGCGCCGCGGTCGGCCCCATCGTTCTCGCCTGGTTCATCCAGACATTCCTGCCCGCCCTCAGGGCATCGTCAGGCGGTTGATTGACCACGCCGGCGACGAACCCACGAGGGTGCCACCAGGGTCCCGCGCCGCACGGCCACCACCACCAGCACCACGGTGAGTACGCTGCAGCAAGCTAGCGCCACCACGGATGCCTCGGCGCCGAAGCTGCCACCGGTCAGCCAGTCGGGCCCGGAAATGCGCGGCGCGATCCAGCCCTTCTGCGCGATGCCGGAAACCGAAATGCCATACACCGAGCCTTGCATGACGTTCCACGCCGCGTGCAAACCCATGCAAAGCCACAGCGACCGGGTCACGTTGTACAGCATGCCGAACAGCAGCCCTGCTTCGATGGCGATGGCCAGCGCGCTCCACAGCGTGGCATTGGGATTGCCCAGGTGCGCGGCGCCGAAAAACAACGCCGAGATCACCAGCGCGGCCCACGTGCCCAGGCCCTCCTCCACGATCCGGAACAGCACGCCGCGACAGACGATCTCCTCGGTAATGCCCGGGGCGATGCCCAGCATCACGATCTGCGCAAGCCACGCAACGTCGCTGTTGTAGCCGCCGATCTGGTAGCCGCCGGCCAGGGCGATCACGCTCACGATCATGCTGAAAAGCAACGCACCGCCCGCCAGACCCACCAGGATGCCCATCGGCGCGCGCGAGGGCGCAAGTTCCGCCATGCGTCGCTTCTCGATGAAGCGCACCAATATCCAGTAGGACAGCACGAACGGGATGATCATCACCAGCCGTCGCAACGTGGATGCCGGCGTCATTGAAGTCAGCCCCGCACCGGGCAAGCCTGCCAGCTTGAGCGCGAAGTTGAACAACGTGAGCGACGCTGCCAGCAAGGCCGCGAATATCACGATGCGCGCCAGCGGCGAGTCGACCAGCCAGCGCTTCCAGGCAGGACGCCCGTCGAGCGGCAACGGCGGCGGAGCGTCCATCACGGTGGTATTCATCGGTATTCCCCTGGCCGGGATGGCCTGGCACGAGGCTAACCGTCGCGCGAAGGAAAACCAAGGCGCGAATGTTCCGCATCGAAGTGCCTGGATGCCATTTCGAGTGCCTGGACATCGCCTGAGCACAGGAGTGGCCGCAGCAGTTCCATCTTCTCGCTGGGCCAGGTGTAGATCGCCAGGTTCATCAACACCTCCACGGCCGCAAGATCAAATCGTTGCCGGATGGCCACGGCTGGATTTCCCCCGACCACGGTGTAGGGAGCCACGTCCTTCGTGACGATGGCGCCGGACGCGACAACGGCGCCTTCGCCGATGGAAACACCAGGCATGATCATGGCGCGCATGCCAATCCACGCGCCGTCGCCTATCACGGTAGGGCCCTTGCCTTGATAGGCATCGACGAGACTCTCGCGAAACGGATAAAGACTGATCCAGTCTGCGCGGTGCGTGTGGTTGCCCCCCATCAGGATGACGGCCTCGGCGCCGATGCAGACGTAATCGCCGATATAAAGCGCATCGATGGCCCACTGCGGTTGCCACGTCAACCGGCTGAAAGCATCGCCGTAAAGGTAACGGACCACCGTTTCCTCGAACGATCCGCCCCAGGCGTGACTGTAGTAACTATGGATGCCACGAACGTGGATGTTGGGGTTGGTCACCGTCTGGCTGAGGTACTCGACAGTCGACCAGTGTCTAACCTGGGAGGGTGGTGTCGTCATCCGTGACATATCCTGGTTTTATCGTCGGAGCGTCTGCGCCGCACTGCTGGCGGCGCGTGGACGACCCCAACAAAAAACCCACCTTGCGGCGGGCTTCCTGGGCTTCCTCGGACGCCTCTGGGCACCCGCGGGGCCATAAATGGTGCCGGAAATAGGAATCGAACCTACGACCTACGCATTACGAATGCGCCGCTCTACCAACTGAGCTATTCCGGCGAAGAGGCGAAATTTTAGGGGGCCGGGCCTTAGGAAGCAAGCATCAGCCCGCGGCCATGCGCAGTTCGCGCGGCAGGGCGAAAGTGATGTTCTCCGCTTCCCCGTCCAGTTCGCTCACCGTGCCCGCACCCCAGGACTGCAGGCGGGCGATCACTTCCCTGACCAGTTTTTCCGGGGCCGAGGCACCGGCGGTGACGCCCACGCGCTTGGCACCTTCCAGCCATGCCTGCTCAATGTGCTCGGCGCCGTCAATCAGGTAGGCGCGCACGCCCTGCTTCTGTGCGAGCTCGCGCAGGCGGTTGGAGTTGGAACTGTTGACCGAGCCCACCACCAGCACCAGGTCTACTGCGTCGGCCAGGCGGCGCACCGCATCCTGGCGGTTCTGCGTGGCATAGCAGATGTCGTCCTTGCGCGGACCTTCGATGGCCGGGAATTTCTCGCGCAGCGCCTTGATGATCGCGATGGTGTCATCGACGCTCAAGGTGGTCTGGGTGACGAAGGCGAGCTTCTCCGGTTGCGCCGGATTAAAGCCTGCCACCTGCTCCACCGATTCCACCAGGTGGATGGTGCCGGTGTGGGCGCGGTTCCACTGGCCCATGGTGCCCTCGACCTCCGGGTGGCCGCCGTGGCCGATCAGCACCACGTCGTAGCCGGCACGTCCCAGGCGGGCGACTTCCATGTGCACCTTGGTCACCAGCGGGCACGTGGCGTCGAACACAGTGAGTCCGCGGCGATCGGCTTCCTCGCGTACGGCCTTGGGCACGCCGTGGGCGCTGAAGATCACCGTGGCGCCGTCAGGGACGTCGGTGAGTTCCTCTACGAACACGGCCCCGTCTGCCCGAAGGCGTTCCACCACGTAGCGGTTATGCACCACTTCGTGCCGGACATAGATGGGTGCGCCGTAGGACTCCAGCGCACGATCGACAATGGCGATGGCGCGGTCGACACCGGCGCAGAACCCGCGGGGATTGGCGAGGAGGATATCCATGGCGGTGATTATCGCACGGTGGTGGTT
>NZ_DATHFX010000362.1:0-2204 GCF_035317885.1 Pinirhizobacter sp. | reverse complement strand
GGCAAGACCACCCTCGCCACCAGCCTCGGGGCGGTCCTGAAGAATGTAGGCCTGGGCGTCACCATCGGCAAGGAACCGACCTCCGGCCCGTGGGGTACCAAGCTCCGGCAGTCGGCGATCGAGGGACGGCTCGATGCCGCGGAAGAACTGCGCTACCTGCTGCTCGATCGCCGCGAGCACGTCGAAGCGGTGATCGCCCCGGCACTTCGGCGCGGTGAGGTGATGATCCTGGACCGCTACTACCCGTCCAACGTGGCTTACCAGGGCGCGGCGGGGCTCGATGTCCACGAACTGCTGACCGCGAACGACTTCGCGCCGAGACCCGACCTGTTGCTGGTGCTTGACGTCGACCCCAACGAAGGCCTGTCGCGCATCCGCGCCCGCGGCGACAAGCCCAATCATTTCGAGGACGTCGACAACCTTGCGCGGTGCCGGGCCATTTTCCTTGAGCCGGACCTGCTCGATGCAACGGTCATCGACGCCAGCAACGATGCAGCCACGGTGCTCGCCGTGGCCCGCGAACTCACCTACCAGGCCGTGATCGGCAAGCTCGGTGAGCGTCCGGGCTGGGTCGAAGGCATTACGTCGCGCTCGACGGCGCCACCACATGCCTGACTGTAGAACCGCAATCCATGTCCCACCCGCCCACACGACGGTTGTCCGATAGCACGCAGGGTGAGATGGCGCGCCGGCTGCGCGAGCACGACTGGGCGGCCACGTCCCTGGGTCCGATTGACAGCTGGCCATCTTCGTTGCGTACCGCCACGGCCATGCTGCTGGCCTCGCCGGCCCCCATGGTGATGGCCTGGGGCAGCGAGGCCCGGCTGATCTACAACGATGGCTATGCACTGTTCGCCGGCGAGCGCCACCCGGGGCTGTTCGGCATGAACGTGCTGGAAGGCTGGCCGGAGGTCGCCGCATTCAATGCGGAGATCCTTCGCATTACCCGCGGTGGCGAATCCATCAGCTACCGCGACTTCACCCTGCTGCTGTATCGCCACGGCAGGCAGGAACCTGAGACGGTGTACCTGGACCTCGACTACAGCCCTCTCTACGACGACGAAGGCACACCCGCCGGCTTCTTCGCCATCGTCGTGGAGACCACCGCCCGCATCGCCGCCGAGCGGGCGCGCGAGATGGCCGAACAGCAACAGCAGGTGCTGATCAACGAACTCAACCACCGGGTGAAGAACACCATGGCCGTGGTGCAGGCCATGGCCGCGCAAACCTTTCGCCGGCCGGGCGCCGACCAGGAGGCAGCCGAGGTGTTCACCGCCCGGTTGATCGCGCTCTCTCGCGCCCACGACGCGCTCACCCGTGCCTCGTGGGAAAGCGCAGGCGTTGCCGAGATCGTCGCCGAAATGGCGTGGCCGGTGGACATGTCCGGGCGTATCCATTGCCATGGGCCTGACATACGCCTGGCGCCCCATCAGGCCGTGACCCTGGGCATGGCCCTGCACGAACTGGCCACCAATGCGCTCAAGTACGGGGCCCTGAGCAACGATGGCGGCAACGTGCACATCCAATGGCACGTGGACGGCCAGCACTGTGAAATCACCTGGCGCGAAGCCGGGGGGCCGGCCGTGCAGTTGCCTGGCCACCGCGGGTTCGGCACCCGCCTGATCGAACGCACGCTGGGCGACCAACTGGGAGGCCAAACGAACCTGGCCTTCGCGCCCGGGGGCGTCATCTGCCGGATCAGCCTGCCGATCACCTGACGCAAGTTGCCGCGATTCGTCACTCCCTGACGCATGCCGCGGGCCTGCAAATGTGAAGGCCACGCGTGAATGCCGCGTGCAGGCCCCTTTTGTTAAGGCCTGGAATTTGCTTCCCTAAGGTGAACCGCGAAAACGTTTGCGCGGCTGTGGCCACGGTGGATCGTGGTCCTTGCGATCCGATCGACGGGGCAGGTCTGGACGACCGCGCCCCGGCTGGAAGTACACCATGTCCATGTCCGACGCCCGTTCGCTGCACCGCACCGCCATTTCCCTGGCGGCCCTGAGTACCTTGCTGGGGCTGGCCATCCTGGCGGCCTCCACATTCCCTTTCCACAGCCACCTGCCCGGCGTCCTGCTGGCATGGCTCGGTGCGTCGCTCGTCACCGGCGGCATGGTGGCCATTTCCCTGGCTCACGACAACGAAGGCTCGCGCCCCTCAGCCGGCCATTATTACGACGCCTGATGGTGCCTTAAGCTTTGCCGGCC
>NZ_DATHFX010000361.1:0-7314 GCF_035317885.1 Pinirhizobacter sp. | reverse complement strand
GCCGAAGCCTGGACGCCGGGCAGGGCGATCCCTGCACCACCTTGCGCGCCGTGCTCAATGCACGCGCCACCTATGCGTGGCCACGCCTGCGCGCGCAGGCAGGTCCCGCCGATAGCGACGACGACCCTTGCGTTATTGCCGCCGACGCCCGTTACCGGGGGCTTGAAAACCAGCTCTATCGCGTGGAGATCCACGACGGCGCGTCCATCGGGCCCAATGGCGCGGCCGTGGGGGCGACGTTCAAGTGGTCGCGCGAGAACGGCTCGGTGATATTCCCGGTCACGGGAGCTTCCGGCGGGTCGGCACAGGACGGCTCGCCGCAACTGGTGGTGAGCTTAAGTAACCTTGGCCGCGACCAGCGGCTGGGGCTTGCCGCCAACGAGTGGGTAGAAGTGCTCGATGACAACGCAACGCTTTCGCAATTTGCCTCCCCTTTGCTGCAGGTTGTGGCCATCGATGCGGCCAGCCGCACCGTCACCCTGCAGGGCCTGAAGGGCGACACGATCGCCCTGCCATCGCTGGACCCTGCCAAACATGCATTGATTCGTCGTTGGGACCAGCAGGATGGTGTCTCCACCGACGGCGTGCTGCCCGTCGCCGAGGGCGGCTGGATCACCCTCGAGGACGGGCTGCAGGTTTGGTTCGAGCCCGGCGGCGCGTACGCGACGGGCGACTACTGGCAGGTTCCCGCGCGCGTGGCGGGGAACGGAAGCCTGGACTGGCCCACCACCAACGGTGCGCCGGACGCGGTGAAATCCCGCGGCATGCACCACCGCGCGGCGCTGGGCGTGTCCACCCTTCGCGCCAATTACACCGAATGCTGCTGCCGCATCGTTTCGCTGTGCGAGCAACTGCGCGCCGCGGGCGCCGCAAGGAAGACCGCGCCAGGAACCGTCACGCCCGCGCCAGCCAGGCCGCTGACACCTGTTGTGCCGGCGAGGCCGACGAAGACCGCCAGGGTGACGGTGAAAGCGACTAAGGCAACGAAGGCAACCAAGACGACGGCCACCAGTAAGGCGGCCAAGGCCACGAAGGCAACGCGGAGGTCCCGCTGAGCACGCCCTGAGGAGTAGTGTCCGCCGGGCATGGGAATCTGTCCGCGGACACTGGCTTGCACCAACGGATTGCGGTTTTTCCCCGGATCCGTGCAGATCGGCCATGGCACGGCAGTTGCAGCACAGGACATGACCGCGGGGTGCGCGGGAGGACGGACATGTTCGCTTATAACCTGGAGATGGCCCTGCGCAGCCTCAAGCGCAATCGCGCGCTCACGCTGCTGATGGTGCTGGCGATCGCGCTGGGCATCGGGGCGAGCATGACCACGCTCACGGTGCTGCACGTACTTTCCGGTGACCCGATTCCCGGCAGCAGCGCCCAGCTTTACTACCCGCAGATGGACCCGCGTGACATGGACGGCTACACGCCCACCAGCAAGCCGCCGGACCAGCTTTCCTACCCCGACGGCATGGCCCTGCTCAAGGCCGCACGGGGCACCCATCAGGCGTTGATGACCGGTGGCGCGGTGCCGATCCAGCCTCCCCAGTCGGGCATCGAGCCGTTCATCGAGGACGCTCGCTACACCACGGCCGACTTCTTCCCCATGTTCAACGTGCCTTTCATCTTCGGCCACCCCTGGGCGTCGACCGAAGACGAGGCCAAGGCCCGCGTGGTGGTGATCACCCGCGAACTCAACGACAAGATATTCAGCGGCAAGGACAGCACGGGACAATCGCTGCGCGTGAACGGGCATGACCTGCGCGTCATCGGCGTGATCGACAACTGGCGCCCGAACCCACATTTCTACGACCTCAACATGAGCACGTACTCGGAGAAGGAGAACGTGTTCGTGCCCCTGTTCACCGCCCGCGACCTGCTGCTCGGCCGCAATGGCTCGTCCGATTGCTGGGGCAACAAGAGCAACGACGGCGAGCACATGGAAACGTCCGAATGCGTGTGGCTGCAGTTCTGGGTGCAGCTGGACTCACCGGCCAAGGCCGCCGCCTATAAGGAATTCCTGATCCATTACAGCCAGGACCAGAAGGCCCTGGGCCGGTTCCAGCGGCCGCCGAACGTGGCGCTTTCCAACGTGATGGAATGGCTGGACATCAACAAGGTGGTGCCGGGGGACGTCCGCCTGCAGGTGTGGTTGGCCTTGGGGTTCCTGGTGGTGTGCCTGGTCAATACCGTGGGACTGATGCTGGCCAAGTTCCTGCGCCGGGCCTCGGAGCTGGGCGTGCGCCGCGCCCTGGGCGCGTCACGCCGGGTGATCTTCGCCCAGTTGCTGGTGGAAGCGGGCCTGGTGGGCCTGGTGGGTGGCGTCGCCGGCCTGCTGCTGTCGCTGGTGGGCTTGTGGCTGGTGCGCCTGCAGCCTTCCGACTATGCCTCGCTGGCCCACCTGGACCTGCCGATGCTGCTGGCGACCTTCGTGCTGGCGGTATCGGCCACGCTCGTCGCCGGAATGCTGCCTGCCTGGCGCGCCTGCCAGGTGGTGCCCGCCCTTCAGCTGAAGAGCAACTAGGGAAAGAACATGGACATCATGCCGATTCTTGCCTCGCTGAGGCACCACAAGATCACAGCACTCCTGGTGATCCTGGAGATCGCCCTTACCTGCGCCATCGTCTGTAATTCGGTGTTCCTGATCTCCCAGCGCATCGACCGCATGAACATACCCAGCGGGATCGCCGAAGATGAAGTGATCCAGGTGCAGACGGTCGACATCGGGCGTCGCGCCGACACCATGGCGCGCGCCCGGGAAGATCTTGCCGCGATTGAAAAGATCGCTGGCGTGAAGGCCGTGGCGCTGAGCAACCAGGTGCCTTTCGGGCGGTCGTCCAACAACACCACGATCAAGCTTGACCCCAACCAGAAGACAGAATCGCTCAACGCCACCCTTTACCAGGGCCAGGACGTGGTACAGGCGCTGGGCGCGCAGGTGATCGCCGGCCGCGATCTTACCCACGAAGACAACGTGGACTTGTCGGTGGTGATCGCCTCGAAGCTGACGATCATCCCCAAGGTCGTGGTGATCTCCAGCGGCGCGGCGGAAAAACTCTGGCCGGGCCAGAACGCGGTCGGCAAGACGCTTTACATGGGTGACAAGCCGATGATGGTGGTCGGCGTGCTAAGGCACCTGGTACGGCCTTCCATCTGGGACTGGAATACCGCCGATTACAGCATGGTCATGCCCATGCGCATCGGAGCCCTACCCGGCACGAACTACATCATCCGTACCGCGCCGGCCGATCGCGAGCGCGTGCTCCAGCAAGCCGTTGCCGCGCTCAAGGTGATCAATCCCAATCGCCTCATCCTGAAAAAGCGCACGTTCTCCGAGGTGCGGCGCGAGTACTTCCAGGACGATCGCTCCATGATCGGCCTGCTGGTGGGCGTTTGCGTGGCCTTGCTGGTGGTGACCGCGTTGGGCATCGTGGGCCTGGGAAGCTTCTGGGTGGCACAGCGGCGCCGGCAGATCGGCGTGCGCCGCGCGCTGGGCGCCACGCGCGCGAATATCCTTCATTACTTCCAGACCGAGAATTTCATCCTGACCACCGTGGGCATCGCCACCGGCGCCGCCCTGGCCTATGCCATCAACGGATTGTTGATGCAGCACTACGAGTTGCCGCGCCTCCCAGGCGCATATCCCGTGGCAGGCGCCATCCTGCTATGGATCGTGGGCCAGGCCGCCGTGCTGTGGCCGGCGATGCGGGCGGCAGCCGTGCCGCCGGTGGTGGCAACGCGCAGTACCTAGATCTTCGATCCCCATCAAGACGATGCTTGCGGCCTGCTCGCCGGACATGCTATTGCAAAGGGCGGGCCCGGGTGTTTGCCATGCCCGATGGTCGTTCGATGTTGATGGGGCAGGGCAGTAAGGGAGATCGCCAACGTGGTACGTTCAAAGTTGATCCTGGCCGCCATGGCGGCGTGCCTTTCCTTCACGCCATGCGCGTTCGCTGATCCAACGCCGCAGGCGGCCGCGGCGCCCAGCCCCTGGTTGTTCGTGTCCACCACTTTCGCGTCCAGCGAAACGGGCATGCCCTACGTGGGCAATGGTTACTTCAGCCAGAGAATTCCGCCGGCCGGTGCCGGGTACCTTGCGAACGTCGGCCGCACCAACTGGCCCATCGATGCCGCCCGCGGCGTGCAATCGCTCCTGGCAGGTTTTTACGCATCGGGCAAGTTTTCCAACATCTATCGCGACGAAACCAAGCGCGTGCCGGCGCTGCTGCCCACCTGGAGCTCGCTGGACTTTGCATCTGAATCGGGACCATACACCGCAGCCACGGCGAAGCTCGCCGACATCGACGGTTACCGCCAGGTGCAGGACTTGCGAACCGGCCAGATCACCACCTCCGGTACCTGGAAGGCGCCCGGCGGCGAAACTACCGCTTTCCAGTACCGGGTGTTCACCAGCCGTGCGCGCAAGCACGTGGGTATCGTCGAACTTCGCCTGACGCCGAACTGGAACGGCACGCTGAAGGTCACCGGGTGGTTCGATGGCGCCGGCGCGGCACGCCTGGTTGCAGGCGCTGCGAAAGTGGATACGGTCGCGCACCGCACGACGCTCACGGCCAGTACGGCCGGTACCAGGGTGGGCCTTGCCATGACATCGATCCTGCAGCTGCAGGGCGGTGCGACCATGACGGGCGAGGCCGCGGCGGCCGGCAAGGCCTTGAGTGGTGGTGAAAGGGTGTCCGTGGCGGTGAAAGCCGGCCAGACCTATACCTTCACCAAGGTCGTGGCTGTCGCCACATCGAAGGATTCATCCGATCCCGCGGCGATTGCCGCGAAGGAAGCGCTGGCTGCCGCTGGCGCCGGCGTCGAGGCCGTGCTTGCCGAAAGCCGCGCCGCCTGGGACAAGGTGTGGCAGGGCGATATCGTGATCGACGGCGCGCCGCAGCTGCAGAACGTGGTGCGCTCAGGGATATACAACCTCTACGCCAGCATCCGCGACGATGCGCCGGGCATGCTCGGCCCATCGGGCTTGAGCAGCGACAGTTACGCCGGCATGGCCTTCTGGGATTCAGATACCTGGATGATGCCCGCGCTGCTGGCCGCGCACCCGGATATCGCCCGGCCCATGGTCGACTACCGTTTCGATACCCTCGCCGCTGCAAAGAAGAACGCCAGCGCCAATGGCCGCATGGGCTCGTTCTATCCGTGGACGGCGGCCGACGATGGCTCCATCCATGAGGACTGTTACGGCACCCGGGCGGATGCGAACGACAAGATCCTGGCCGACCCGAATTACAGCTGCAGCCAGGAATTCCACCTGCAGGCCGATGTTGCCATGGCGCAGTGGAACTACTTCGCGGCCACCGGCGATCGTGCGTGGCTGGCCTCGAAGGGTTTCCCGGTGCTCGCCGCCGTTGCCGATTTCTGGACCAGCGTGGCAACGCCCGTCGCCAACGGCGGCTTCGCGGTGAACAACGTGCAGCCGCCGGACGAAGACCATTTCGGCGTGAACAACTCTGCCTATACCAACGCTGCCGCCTCGCAGGCGATCAAGCACGCCATCGCTGCGGCGGGCCTTCTGGGCAAACCCGTGCAGCCGCGCTGGCAGGAAGTGGCCGATGGCCTGGTCAAGACCATTCCGTTCGATGCGGTCAACCAGCGCCACCTGGAATACGACGGCTACGACGGATCCACGGTCAAGCAGGCCGACGTGGTGCTGATGACCTATCCACTGCATTACCCGATGCCCACCCAGGTAGCACTCAACGACATCAACTATTACGTGCCGCGTACCCGCGCCAACGGGCCGGCCATGACCGACGCCATCCATTCGATCGCAACCTCCGCGCTGGACCTGCCCGGATGCGCGGCCTATACGTTCATGATCCGCAGCTACCTGCCGCAGCTGCACGAACCGTTCTTCCAGACCAGTGAAACCACCGAAGGCGGGCCGCTGAATTTCCTTACCGGTACCGGTGGCGTGCTGCAGCAGTTCCTCTATGGCTTCAGCGGGCTGCGCTTCGGCGCCGATGCGATCGAACTGGATCCCAGCCTGCCGCCGCAGTTGCAGGGGCTGACGTTGAACGGCCTGCAATGGCAGGGCCGCGTATTCACCATGCGCATCACCCGCGACAAGACCACGGTGACACTCGCATCGGGCAAGGCGATCCCGGTGACCACCCGTGCCGGCAAGCGCATGCTCGAGCCCGGCACGCCGCTGGTGCTCGATACCCGCAAGCCCGACCTGCAACCCACCGACAACCTGGCCCGCTGCCAGGTAACTTCCGCCACATCGGCGATTGCCGCCAATCCGCCGGTGGCCGCGGTGGATGGTTCGATCGCCACCAGCTGGATGCCGGTGGGCGGGAAGGGCACGCTTACCATCGCCCTGGGCAAGCCTGCGGCGATCTCGAGCGTGCAGGTGACGCGCGGTGCCGGTGAGAAATTCCAGTACACGGTGGATGCCTCGAACGATGGCCAGGCATGGTGGCCCGTGGGCACTGCACCCACCCCAGGTGCTGGCGATGTGGACACCATTACCGCGGCAACGGGAGGCAAGAGCGCGCAGTACTTGCGCGTGGTGGTGGACGGCAAGGCGAGCGCGACGCCGGTCCACGTGGTTGAAGTGTCGGTTAACGGCGCGAGTCATCCATGAGCGGATGAGTCGATCTAGCGGAAACCTACGGGTATAACTGCGGCCTATTTCTTATCGCAAGAACTTGCGACATGACGGCAGGATAGGCTGCCGTGGCCTTTCAAGGCCCATCGTCGCGGTATCGTGACAACATTCTGCGGAGCTAATCCACAACTTCACGAATTCTCCGCAACATGATGTTGCGATGCATGATGACAGCAGCAAATTCCTTCGCGCATGCTGCAACGGCAGCGCCGAGGGGGGCGCTTTCATTCGCTCCGGGGAGATTTGATGGACCATCGTTGCTTGTCGCACGTGCTTGCCGTGCGCTCCTTCCGTTTGCACCCAAGGCCGCTTGCCGCTGCCTGTGCCACGGCTCTCTTGCTCTCTTCCATCGCCCCAGGCGCCCTGGCGCAGGACGCCACCCAGCCGCCACCGGCCAATGACAGCAGCACCCAGGCGACCACGCCCGCCGGACAAACGCCGGCCAAGACCGACAGCAAGGCCGACAAGAAGAACCAGAAACGATCCGAGGACTCGGTCAGCCAGCTCGACGCGGTCATCGTGACGGGCATCCAGGCCAGTATCCAGAGTTCCCAGCGCGCCAAGGAAAATTCCAACAGCATCATCGAGGCGATTTCGGCCGAGGACATCGGCAAGCTGCCCGATTCCTCCATCGCCGAAAGCCTGTCCCGCTTGCCTGGCCTGGCCACGCAACGCGTGGCGGGCCG
>NZ_DATHFX010000360.1:0-2490 GCF_035317885.1 Pinirhizobacter sp. | reverse complement strand
GTGTCACCGACGGATCCGCATGCACGGCAAACCCCTGGTAGCCACGACCAGTCTTGCGCTCGGTCCGCGCCAATGCATATTCCTCATGGCTTTCCCCATGCAGGAATACCGGAAAATCCTTGCCCACCGGGCGATAGCCTTCGGCCACCATCTGTTCGGGCGTGGCGCCCACCACCACGTAGTCGCGGTCGGCCTTGTCGCGGCCCAGCAGGCGATCGCGGACAGCGCCGCCGACGAGGTAGATCTGCATCAGCGGCGCATGCCTCGCGCGTTGTCCAGGCGGCGTTGGCGCTCGTCCTTGTCCAGCAGCAGCGGCAGGAACGGGCTGAACGCGGCGGAGTTGATCCCCAGCGCGGCCAGGCCATCGACCTTGCCGACCGAATCGGTTTTCAGCGAAAGGAAGTTGTCGACAGTGAACGGCTTGCCGGGCACCAGTTGCGCCACCTGCGCTTGTAGCCGTCCCAGTGCATCGGGCAACCCAAGCACCGCCCGCTTGTAACCGGCTACGTCGCGTATTTCAGAAACGATCTGCTTCAACTCCAACACCTGCGGCCCATACAGCTCGAATACCCGCGACGAGGAAATGTCGCGGTTGTCCACGCAGCGCGCGATGGCCTCGACCACGTCGCCGACGAACACCGGCGCCATCTTTGCGTGCGGGCGTGCCAGTGGCAGCACGGGCGCCAGCCGGAGCAGCTTGGCGAAACGCGTGACAAGCCCGTCGCCAGGGCCAAAGATCACCGACGGCTCGTAGATGGTCCAGTCCAGGCCCGAGGCCTTCACCAGGGCCTCGGCGGCACCACGGCTTTTCAGGTATTGCGATTCGCCCTGGCCGGCCTTGAGCGAACTCATCTGGTGCAGGCGGCGCACGCCGGCATCCCGGCAGGCCTGGATCACCGTGGCGGTCAGGTCCACATGGACCCGCTGGAAGGTATCGCGGCCGTGCGGGGTGAGGATGCCGACCATGTTGACCACGGTGTCGGCGCTGGCGAAATGCTGCTCCAGCGCGCGACGGTCGAACACGTCGGTCGTGCGCACCTGCACACCCGGGATCACGCCGCTGTCGCGACGCTTTTCCCGGTTGCGGGAAAGCAGGGTGACCTCATGGCCCGAACGCACAAGGCGAGGCACGAGGTGGCTGCCGACGAAACCGGTACCGCCGAGGATGACGATCGATTGGCTCATGGCGTGCCCTAGGTTACGTGTAACGACGGGAGGTATCCACTTCAAACATGATCACGTGCCACGCTCCTTATCCGATGCCGGCAGATCGCCTGCGGACGCTGCGGGCGCCGGCTTGGCTGCCGGTGCTGGCGTGGTTGCTGCTGCCGGCGTGGCCGCGGGCGTGGCTGCTGCGGGCGCCGGTACCGCCGGACACGCCACTTCCTTGTGCGCGCTGCCATCGGTGGGCAGCACGTAGTTGGTCCCGATCGGCGTGATGCGTGTTTCCATCGACACCACGCGGCTGCCATTGAGGCGCCAGTCGTAGATCACCGAGAAAGCCATCACGCGGGCCACGTACTCGCGGGTTTCCTTGTAGGGAATGCTGGCGATGAAGAGGTCCGGAGGTAGCGAGCCGCGCTGGCCCAGCCACTGGTCCAGCTTGTTCGGCCCGGCGTTGTAGGCGGCGCTCGCCAGCCACGGGGCGCCGTTGTAGCGCGCGGCCATCTGCGCGAGATACCGCGTGCCAAGCTGGATATTGGTGGGACCGTCGTACAGGCTTTCACCGCCCGCCCAGGGCAGGCCGCTCTTGCTGGCCACGATTGAGGCGGTTCCCGGCAACAGCTGCATCAGGCCGCGCGCATCGGCGCTCGAGCGCGCGTCGGACATCCACGCGCTCTCGGCGCGGATGATGCCGTAGGCCCATGCGGGTTCGACGCCGGCCTGCTGCGATTGTGTGACCACGCCATCCTGGCTTGCCAGCGGGAAACGCTGTTCGTAAAGGCGTAGCGCCTCGCCCGAGCTAAGGCCAAATACCGCGCGGTCGTACCAGCCGTTGCGGTAGGCCAGGTCCGCTGCCAGCCGCAATGTCTGCGTGTCGCTGCCCGCCAACGCCTGTGTCCACTCGCGCCGACCTTCCTTCTGCATGCCCACGGCATACAGCTCGAACGCACGGCGCAGGCCCGGAAGGGTCAGCAAGGCGTCCTCGCGCGCGGTGTCGGTGGCCAGCTGCGATGGGCAGATGGCGTAGGGCGCCTCGATGCGATCGGCGGAAAGGAAACCGAAGAAGGTCGGTTCCTGCGCCAGCGTACGCCAGAGCGACTGGGCTTCATCGTGGCGGTTGAGCGCTTCGAGCGTGCGCGCACGGTAATAGCGCCACTCGCCGTCCTGCTTCTGCGTCGTGCTGAGCGCGTCCAGTGCCGCCAGCGCCGCGGGCCATTCCTGTCGTGACAGCGCCACGCGTACGCGCCACTCACGAGTGCCGTCGCTCTGCGCACCAGGGGGCAGGGCGGTAAGGCGATCAAGCGCCTGCTCGTCGAAATCGGTGGC
>NZ_DATHFX010000359.1:0-2595 GCF_035317885.1 Pinirhizobacter sp. | reverse complement strand
ACGACGTTGCCGTCGTCGGTGATGTCGATGGTGGTGCCGGTTTCTTCGGTGATCGAGCGGATGGTGGCGCCGCCCTTGCCGATGACTTCGCGGATCTTGTCCGGGTGGATCTTGATGGTGAGCAGGCGCGGGGCGTACTCGCTCATTTCCGAACGGGCTTCGGAAAGGCACTTGGCCATCTCGCCCAGGATATGCAGGCGGCCGCGCTTGGCCTGGGCCAGGGCGGTGCGCATGATTTCCTCGGTGATGCCATCGATCTTGATGTCCATCTGCAGCGCGGACACGCCCTCGGCGGTACCGGCGACCTTGAAGTCCATGTCGCCGAGGTGATCTTCGTCACCCAGGATGTCCGACAGCACGACGAAGTCGTTGCCTTCCTTGACCAGGCCCATGGCGATACCGGCAACCGGTGACTTCAGCGGGACACCCGCGTCCATCATGGCCAGCGACGAACCACACACCGAAGCCATCGACGAGGAACCGTTGGACTCGGTGATTTCCGAGACCACGCGCACCACGTACGGGAATTCCTCGATGCTCGGCTTCACCGCCTGCACGCCGCGCTTGGCCAGGCGGCCGTGGCCGATCTCACGGCGCTTCGGGCTGCCGACGCGGCCGGTTTCACCCACCGAGAACGGGGGGAAGTTGTAATGGAACAGGAACGTGTCCTTCCACTCGCCTTCCGGCGCGTCGATCAACTGCGAATCGCGCGTGGTGCCGAGCGTGGCCACGACCAGCGCCTGGGTTTCACCGCGGGTGAACAGTGCCGAGCCGTGGGTGCGCGGCAGCACGCCGACGCGGACGCTGATGGGGCGGATGTCGTCGAGCTGGCGCCCGTCGATGCGGACCTTGGTGGTGAGCACACCGTCACGCAGGGTGCGGTATTCCACTTCGCCGAAGGCGGCGCCGATATCGCCGTCCGTCCAGCCATTGGCCTCGTACTGAGACGCCAGGGCACCCTTGACCTCGGTCTTGAGCGCCGAGACGACATCGCGACGGGCCAGCTTGTCGCGGATCTGGAAGGCCTCGGCGAAACGGTTGCCGACGGCGCCCTTGACGGCCTCGATGGCCGAGTTGGCGGCCGGGGCATCCCACTTGAACGTCTTGGCGCCGGCTTCGGCGACGAAGGCGTTGATGGTGTCGATGGCGGCCTGCATCTCACGATGGCCGAACATCACTGCGCCGAGCATCACGTCTTCCGACAGCAGCTTGGCTTCGGACTCCACCATCAGCACGGCACCGGCGGTACCGGCAACGACGAGGTCGAGGTCCGACGTCTTCAGCTGGGCAGCGGTTGGGTTGAGGATGTACTGGCCGTTGGCATAGCCAACGCGGGCGGCGCCGATCGGGCCCTTGAAGGGCACGCCTGCCAGCGACATGGCGGCCGAGGCACCGATCAGGGCGGGGATGTCACCGTCCACTTCCGGGTTCAGCGACATCACCTGGGCGATGACCTGGATCTCGTTGCGGAACTCTTCGGGGAAGAGCGGGCGCAGCGGGCGGTCGATCAGGCGAGAGGTGAGAGTTTCCTTCTCCGTCGGGCGGCCTTCGCGCTTGAAGAAGCCGCCCGGGATGCGGCCGGCGGCGTAGAACTTCTCCATGTAGTCCACGGTGAGGGGGAAGAAATCCTGCCCCTCGCGCGCCTTGGGCGCAGCGACCACCGAGACCAGGACGACGGTGCCGCCCATGGAGACAACAACCGCACCGGATGCCTGGCGGGCAATTTCGCCCGTCTCCAGTGTGACTTCGTGACTACCGTACTGGAATGACTTGGTTACTTTTGCCACTGGGTATCTCCTCGTCCTGTTCGGTTAACGGCGCAGGCCGAGGCGTTCAATAAGGGTCTGGTACCGCGAGCTGTCGCTGGTCTTGAGGTAGCCCAGCAGGCGTTTGCGCTGGTTGACGAGCTTGAGCAAGCCGCGGCGGGAGTGGTGGTCCTGCTTGTGCGTCTTGAAGTGCTCGGTCAGGTGTTCAATGCGGGCCGAAAGCAGCGCGACCTGGACCTCCGGCGAACCGGTATCGTTGGGCACGCGGCCATAGTCGGCGATGATCTTGCCGGTCTGTTCTGCGGTGAGCGACATGTGTATCGATTCCTTAAAAGCGACTGCGAAACTTGCGCAACGTTACCCGTGGATAACGTTGCGCAAGCTTCGCAAGATGATGAAAGCCAAGGGTGTTAACCACGATATTGTAACGGGCGAAAGCCTTGGGCAACAAGGCCCAGCGACAGAAGCTTCACGTAGGCTCCGGGAGGTTCAGTCCCCGCTGGGAGCGCAGGATGGCATCCACGCCGACCTCGCCGACGGCCATCAAGCGGCCGTTTTCGCTAAAAACGGCATAGCGGCCAGGATCGACCCCCATCGGCACCGGCTGTCCGAAGGCGAACACCCTGCCCTGTTCAGCATCCAGCCGCACCGATGGCAGATGGGCGAGTCCGGCCTCCACCGGCAACAGGCAGGCGTCCAGCGGCACCGGGCCCGCCGCCGCCGCGGCTTCCAGCTCCTGCATGGTGATCATCGCAGGCGCCGTGAACGGATCGACCCAGAGTCGACGCAGCGCCGACAGGTGGCCGCCGCAGCCTAAGCGTTCACCCAG
>NZ_DATHFX010000358.1:0-17454 GCF_035317885.1 Pinirhizobacter sp. | reverse complement strand
CGAGCTGGACATGGTGATCACCGAACTGGAACCGCGCAGCATCGACAGTGGTGATGGCCTGCACACGCTGATCGTGCCCGTCCAGCGCGAGCAGCGCGCGATCGGCGCCCTGGTGATCCAGGCCGAACGAAAGCTCGACGACCTGGTGGCGCTGGTCGAGGGGTTCGCCCGCATCTATGCCAACTACACGGCCCTGCTCAACGAGAGCGAGCGCGACAAGCTTACCGGCCTGTACAACCGCCGCACCTTCGAGCAGCGCCTGCAACGCCTGCTCAAGCGCCAGCGCCTGCAGCGCGCCCGGGCTGCCGCGGAATTAGCCGCCGGCGGCGAACGCCGCATCGATAGCGAAGTGGGCCGGGTATGGCTTGCCATCCTGGACATCGATCATTTCAAGCGGATCAACGACAACTTCGGCCATGTCTACGGCGATGAAGTGATCCTGCTGCTGGCGCAGATGATGCGCAGTTCCTTCCGCCAGACCGACGTCCTGTTCCGCTTCGGCGGCGAGGAATTCGTCGTGCTGCTGGGTTCGCTGGACGAGGCCACCGCGCGTGCGGCCCTGCAGCGTTTCCGCGAGCGCGTGGCCAGCCATGTATTCCCGCAGGTCGGGCACGTCACGGTGAGCATCGGCTACGCGAACATCGGCGAAAGCGATTACCCGGAAATCGTGCTGGACCGCGCCGACAAGGCGCTGTATTTCGCCAAGCAGAACGGCCGCAACTGCCTGCACGGCTACGAAGCACTGGCCGCGACCGGAGCGCTGGCCCCGACCAGCGCAGGTTCGATCGACCTGTTCTAAAAACGTCCCCGCTTAAAGCGGGGACGAATCGTCGTGCAGCATGGCCTTGCGGACGATCTTGATCGGCGCAAAACCCTGCTTCATGAAACCGTCGTGGAACGATTTCAGGTTGAAGGCGCTGCCTTCCTTCGCCGCCACGTCGGCGCGCAGCTTCAGGATCTCAAGCTTGCCAAGCGTGTAGTAGAGGTATGTGGGATCCGACGTGCCGCGCTTGGTTTCAACCGTACCGACAGCGCGCGATTGATAACCTTCCTTGACGAAGAAATCCACCGCCTGGTCGAATGTCATCTGGCCGGTATGCATCTTGATGCCCACGATGAACCGCGCGTTGCGAAGCAGCGCATCCTGCAGCTGGCCAAGCTTCAGCAGTTTCTGCTTTTTTTCGTCACCCGGGTACATGAATTTCGCCAGGCCCTCGTCGAGCATCATCTGCTCGCTGTAGTGTGCCCAACCTTCCGCATTGGTGGAGCAGCCGATGAGCTTGCGCACCCGGTCGGATAGATCGTGCATCCACAGGAACTGCACATAGTGGCCGGGATAGGTTTCGTGCACGGCGACATTGTTGATCACCGGATACGAAAGCTGGGTCATGAATTCATCGGTCTGCTTCTTGTCCCAGCTGGGCTCGGGCAAGGTGACATTGAAGAACGCCTCCTTGGCCACCTTCTCGTACGGCCCCGGGGTGTCCATCGAGGCAAAGGTGGTGGCCCGCTCGAAGGGCGGGGTCTCCTCCACGATCGGCCGCACCTGGGAGGGAATGGTGACGATGCCCTTTTCGTTGATGAAGGCGATCAGCTTGTCGAAGGTGCCACGGAAGGTGGGCAGCAATTCGTCGCGCGTGGGATGGTCGGCGCCTAGATCGGCCAGCACCTGTTGCGGCGACTTGGACGGATCCAGGGATTTGGCCACGCGGGCGAATTCGGCCTGGTTGGCCCGCATGTCCTTCATGTCGATCTCGACCAGGCGGTCCAGCGGTGTGTCCACCATTTCGTCATAGGCAAGCTTCTTGCGGAAGTTGGCCTCGCCAATACGGAAGTCACCCTTCGACCGGGGCAGCAGGTCGGCCTTCATCCAGGCCTGGTAGTCACCCAGCGCCTTGATCACCGCGCCGTTGGTGGCGGCGAACTGCGCTTTGAGCGCAGGATCCTTCGCATCCTTGAATGCCGCGGGCACATCGCTGGTGAAGAATGAGATCAGCCCCGGCAGCTGCTCGAGTGCGATCTGGGTATATATCTTCGGCGGGTTCTTCAGGTTCGCGCGCGCATCCACCGCCAGCACATGGGGCATCGCCTTTTCGCGCTCGATCAGCGCCCGCAGGCGCTCGTCGGGACTGGCGAAGCTGCGCGACATCAGGGTGAAGGCGCTGCTGGTGATGCCGCTGGAATAGAAATCGGGGTTTTTCTCCCAGGGACGGATGTTTTCAAGGGTAAGCAGCGAGGAGCGGATGCTTCCCAGCAGCAATTCGCGGTCACCCTTGGCGTCGTCTCCCAACGTCGCCGGATCCACCGCGGCCACCTGGGCCTCCCAGGACTTCAGCGCCTTGACCTGCGCATCCACGCCGGTGCGGGAATAATCCTCCAGCTTGCCATCGTATTGATGGATGCCGGTGGGCGTCGCCGCGCTCGGGTTGGTGGGGAAGTAATAGGCATCGAAGTAGCGGTCGGCGAGTTGGGCCAGGTCCGCATCGGTGGCGGCGGCGAAGGTGGGCAGCGACAGCGCGATGCAGGCGGCAAGGATCAGGGCAGGACGACGGATCACTTCAGGCGCTCCGGGATGGTGGGTGGCGGCCGATGCTGCACCTTGCACCCGCCCCACCGCAAGGGAGGCCGCGGTATGGCCTTCGCTTAGCTGCTGCAGGAAAGCATCGAGCAACCCGCGCGCGAACGGGCCCAGTCGGGACGACGGCGGGCAAAGGCCTCACGGCCGGGCTGGTCGTCGTAAGGACGCGCCATCACCCGGGCGAGGTCGTGCACGCCACCGAAGTCGCCTTCGCCCGCGCGATCGATGGCTTCCTGTGCCAGGTAATTGCGCAGTACGTAGCGCGGATTGTGCGTGCGCATCCGTTCATGCCGCTCCAGCGGCGCCAGGGCGTCGCGCCGCACCCTTTGCGCATAGTCGGCAAGCCATGTGACCAACGCCGGCATGTTCGAAGCACGCAGGCCGTCATCGTAAAACGCGTCGGCAAAGATCGCCGGATCCGGCGCTGCGAGGTCGAGGTCCATCAGGGTGCGGAAGAAGATCGTCATGTCCACCGAGGTCTCCTGCATCCATCCCTGCAGGCGTGCCATCAGCGCCATGTCGTCGTCATCGGCTTCGCCAAGCCCGAGCTTGCCCGCCGTGTTCACGCGATCGGCCGCCTCGTAGGCACGGACGAAACGGTCAAGGCCCACTTGCAGCGGCACTGCATCGCCGAACAACGGCGAGAGTGCGCCGGCGAGCCGCGAGAGGTTCCAATAGGCGACCGCCGGCTGCTGGCCGAACCGATAGCGCTTGCGCCCGGCGTCGGTCGTGTTGGGCGTCCAGTCCGGATCGTAATCGTCGATCCAGCCGTAGGGGCCGTAGTCGATGGTGAGGCCCAGGATCGACATGTTGTCGGTGTTCATCACGCCGTGGACGAAGCCCACGCGCATCCATTGCGCCACCATCGTCGCGGTGGCGGCGCAGATTTCATCGAACCAGCTCGCGCGACGCTCGGTAAGGTCTTCGATGCCGGCAAGCGCGGGGAAGTCGCGCGCAATGCAGAAATCCACCAGCCGTTCGAGCAGGCCGATATCACCGCGCGACGCGGGCAGCTCGAAATTCCCGAAGCGCAGGAACGAAGGCGCCACCCGGCAGACGATGGCACCGGCCTCGTCGCGGGGATGGCCGTCGTAGAACATGTCGCGCACGACCATGTCGCCGGTGGTGACCAGCGACAGCGCGCGCGTGGTGGGCACGCCCAGGTGATGCATCGCTTCGCTGCACAGGAACTCCCGGATCGACGAACGCAGCACCGCGCGGCCATCGGCGCCGCGCGAGTACGGCGTGGGCCCGGCGCCCTTCAGCTGCAACTCGTGGCGACCGCCGTCCTCCCCCACCACCTCGCCCAGGGTGATGGCGCGGCCGTCGCCAGTTGTCCCGCCCAGGTACCGAACTGATGGCCGCCGTAATTGGCCGCGTACGGCTGCATGCCGGGCAGCAGCCGGTTGCCTGACAGCACTTGGGCCAGGTCAGGATCGTCCGGATCCAAACCGACCCGCTTGGCCAGCTCGTCGGTGAGCGCCACCAGGCGTGGCGCCGCCACCGGCGTCGGCGCCACGTTCGAATACACAGCGCCATGTACCTGGCGTATCGCCGGGCCGGGCTCGGGGTCGCCCGGCAATTCACGGACGAAGGCGTTGTCGAAGGAAAGGAAGGCCATGGACGTATAGTGGCGCCTTTGGCGGCGCGGACAAGGCTTCAGCCGGCGAAGACACGCGCCATGTCGGAAGGATTCATCGCGCGCCATGCGCCTGGCGCAAGGCCGTCCAACCCTAAGCCGCCCACCGTGATGCGGCCCAGAGTATCCACGTGGTTGCCGGTGGCCGCGAACATGCGGCGCACCTGGTGGTAGCGGCCCTCGGTAAGGGTGAGCCGGACCTGCCGGGGGCCGAGCACCTCGAGCACGGCCGGCAGCAGCGGGGTGTCCTCGCCATCGAGCATCATCGCGCCGCTGGCGAAAAGCGCAGCTTCATTGCCCTTCAGGTCGTCGGCGAGCGTCGCCTCGTAGACCTTCCGTATGTGCGTTTTCGGCGAGATGATGCGGTGCAGGAGCACGCCGTCGTCGGTCATCAACAGCAGGCCGCTGGTCTCGCGGTCCAGACGGCCCACCGTGGACAACACAGGATTGCGCAGTTTGAAGCGCGGTGGCAGCAGGTCGTACACGATGCGTCCCGGATCGCGTGTGGAACAGGTGTAACCGGTGGGCTTGTTGAGCATCAACACCAGGCCCGCGGGCGGATCCAGCGGCTCGCCATCGATCAGGATGTCGTCATGGCCGACCTTGTCGTCGGCGTACAGCACCTCGCCTGCAGCGTCCGTGATCCGGCCTTCCCGGAACATGCCAGCCACCTGCTTGCGGCTTCCGTAGCCCAGGTTGCCGATCAACCGCACCAACCTCATCGACGTACTCCCTTTGCTGCGAATACCTTGAAACCATCACGGTCGGCCAGCACGCGGACCTGCTCGAAGCGGCGAGCGAACGTTGCCTCGTAGGGCAGGTGGCGGTTGGCAACGACGTAGCACTGCCCGTCCGTCGATAGCGAGTCGGCCGCCGCATGGATGAATGCCTGCCCCAGTTCAGGGCGATCCGAACGCCCCTGGTGGAACGGCGGATTGCTCACGATGGCGTCGTATCGCCCCGGAAGGCCCTGGGTTACGTCATGCCAGTGCACGTGTACCTGGGCCTTGCCTGCATGGACGGCGAGGTTCTCGCGCAAGGGTTCAAGGGCCCTGCCCTCCGCTTCGAAGGCATGCAGTTCGCGCACATCCTTGTATCGGTCGAGCACCCCGCAGCTTAGGAAACCGAAGCCCGCCCCGAGGTCGGCGACCACGCCGCCGATATCCTCCGGCAGCACCGAGAGCAACAGCGCCGAGGCCGGGTCGACGCGGTCCCAGGCAAACAGGCCCGGACGGCTCAGGAAACGTCCGTCCAGTACCTCGCGCGTGGCGTCCAGAAGCCGCCACTGCCCGGCAAGCGATGTATCCACGCCACCGCCAGTGGCCCAGAACGCGCGGCATTTGTTCTTCGTAAGCGACTGCGTGGCGCCGAACAGCTGGGCGAAATCGTCCTGGCCCGAGCGTGCGCCTTCGGCATTGGCGAGCGCGGCCACGACCATGCCGTCCGGACCTGCCAATGCCGCAGCGCGGGAAAACAATCCCCGCGCCTCATCGCGCTGGCGCGGCGGCATCACCATTACCAGAGGATAGTGGCCGTGCGCTCCGCTGACATCGAAGCCATCGCGCTCGAGCTGGTCGGCGAACGGACGAAAGCTTTGTTCCATTGACCACGCCTTGCGACCAAAGCGCCGCAGCGGTACGCAGGCACGGGCACGCAGGAAAGCCACGCGGTCGTCGGTGGGCCACGCCAGCGATGCCTCTTCAAAGGGCAGGAACAGCGTATCCAGGGCGGCAGCGGTGGAGGAATCCAGGTGGTTGGCAGCGTTCACGGTGACGGCAGCGTTGGCGGACCTTCTAGTGTACGTCCACGCGGGTCGAGCTTCAGCGACAGGCGGCTTTCGAACTGGCGTGCCTCACCGGTAAAAGGATCGACGAAAGCCAGCGAACGGGCCAGCAGCTGAAGCGGACGGTCGTAGTCGTCGTCATCCTGGCGAAGTTCCGGATACCACGGGTCGTTCTGGATCGGCGCGCCGAGCGCTGCCATCTGGACCCGCAGCTGGTGCTTGCGCCCGGTGTGCGGCGCCAGCTCGTAAAGCCAACGCTTTCCGCCAGTGGAGATGGCGCGAACGGTGGTGAAGCAGTTCGCCGGCCCATCCACCTGGCGCATGCGGAAGAAAGGCTCGCCCGCTTCGATGCGCGTGGCCAGCTCCAGCGGCAGTGCCGTGCCGGGCAACGCAGGCGCCACGGCTTCGTATTGCTTTCGCACATGGTGGCCGCGGAACAGTTCTGCCCACACGTGCCTGTCTTCCCTGCGCAAGGAAAACATCACCAGGCCCGCAGTGAGTCGATCGATGCGATGCAGCGGTGCCAGTGCCTCGATCCCCGTGCGCTCCACCAGGCGATGCAGCAGGCACTGGCGCACGAATCGCCCGGCAGGCACGACGGGCAGGAAATGGGGCTTGTCCACCACCAGCAAGCGGTCGTCCTGGTAAACGATGGATTCGTCGAACGGCAATACGGGCTCGCCGGGTACGTCGCGGAAGTAGCTAACGCGTGCGCCCACGCGGTACGGGGCATCCACTGCCATGGGGCTACCGTCGTCGCCGAGCACGCGGCCGGCGGCCATGCGTTCGCGCCAGGTGGCGCGATCGACCCGCGGGAAGGCATCGGCCAGGCAGTCGAGCACGGTGGCCCACGACCCCGGCGGCAACTGGAAGCGGCTGGGCCTTGGAAGGGGCTCGGTTGGGGCAACGGTATCCACGTGACGTCAATGCTACCGGCAATGCCTTATGCTAATCCCATGGCGAGGGGCGCCAGGCGAAGGTCGGCATCATGATCAATTTCTTCAGGCGATGGTTCAGCGGCGGGGCGGAAACGCCCGCAACGCCGCTGCCCGCGGCCCGGGGCGATGAGCCGGCCCAATGGCCCGAAGACACCACGCCGCCCTGGCAGGCCAGCGACCTTGACCTCATCTTCAACCGCCTTGCCCTGGGGGTTGCCCCGGCCGAGGACGACACGCTCACCGCCAACGAACAGGCCGCCCTGCGCCACCTGCGCGACCAGCTCAACGGCGATCACTTCGACCCGAAGTCCCTGCCCCGCCTGCCGGCGCTGGTGCCGCAGTTGCTGCGCTCCTTGCGCAGCAACGATGTCGGCAGCGCCGCGCTTGCCGCGCAGATCGGCAAGGATCCAGTGCTGGTCGGCGAGATCGTCCGCGTTTGCAACAGCGCCATGTTCCGGGGCTCCGGGACCATCGACAGCCTCCAGCAGGGCGTGATGCTGCTCGGCCAGGACGGCCTGCGCCGCGTGGTGATGCAACTGGTGATGCGGCCGATCCTGCAACTGGACACCACGCCGATGGGCGTGATCGCCGGCCAGGCATTCTGGTCGCATGCCGAGCGCTGCGCACAGGCCACGCTATTGCTCGGTCGCGGCGCAGTTGATCCGTTCGAGGCCTATCTTGCCGGTACCGTCTGCAATACCGGTGCGGTAGCGGTGGTGCGCATGCTCGACCAGCGCCACTATCTCGAAGACGACGCACACTCGGCGCGCTTCATCCAGGCCTTCGCCCAATTGTCCCGCCGCGTGGCGGTCACCACGGCCCGTCACTGGGACTTCCCCGATCGCGTCGTCCAGGCCCTGACCGAGCGCGCGGGCCACGAAGGGCAGCAATATTCCCCGCTGGGGCGCGCCCTGCGAGTGGCCGACCGCCTGGCCATGCTGGACATGCTTACCGGCCGCCAGCTGGCCGAAAGCGACGCCGTGCTGTCCGAAGCCGACGCCCACGGCTACACACCGGAGCAGATGGTGGCCATCCGTGGCCAACTGCAACGCGCTTTTGCGACCGACCACTCAGTAAGCGTCTGATCGACGCGGCAACCTGAACGCGATTGAGCGGCTCGCACGAGGTGCCCCATGAACATCCCCCTCGAAGATTTCGACCTGCGCGACACCACGCAGTCCGGTACCTACGTCGTTGACCCCACCGACATGGACCGCCTCGCGGCCGATGGCGCCGCGGCGAGGCTGCATATCGCGCGGGTGGACCTCGCCCAGTGCCGCGACAAGGCGTGCCTGCTCAAACGCCTGTCAGGCGCGCTGGGCTTCGATCCAGCATCGGGCAGCAACTGGGACAACCTGCAGTCCCAGCTGCACGACCTGGGCTGGCTCGACGGCGACGGCTACGTGGTGCTGCTGGACCACAGCGACGAGATCCAGGGCGCCGCCGAGGACGACCTGGACGACGCCCTGGACATCTTCGACGAAGCCGGGGAATTCTGGCGCTCGCGCAAGGTGCCGTTCTGGACCTTCATGGCCATGAGCACCAGCCGCGTCTCAGTGGCTTGAATACATCGCGCGGACATCATCGCGCATGGCCTGCTGGCTGTCGGGACGGCTATAGAACATGTGGCCGCCGGGATATTCCTTGACCTGGACCCGGGTGGCATCGTTCATCGCGGGCATCTGGTCCACGGTAAGCACCGAGCCCATGAACGGGCAGGAAAGATCATCCCAGCCGTGCATGATCAGCACGCGCAGCTTCGGGTCGATCGCCACCGCCTCGCGCAATTGTTCCACCGAACCCTTGCGCAGTTCATCACCACCGTCCCATAGCTTGTTCACGTCGTAACTCAGGGCGTTGTAGCGCGCATCGACCTTCCAGCCCACGGTACGGGTGACGAAATCCACCATCGCCGTCGTGGTCGGCGCGATGATCGAATCCAGGATCGGGTCGTTGTTGCGCTGGGTGGGGTCGAAGGGAAACGGGTCGAAGCTGGTCACGTTGGAATCGTAGCGGCTGCCAAGTTTACCTTCCGCGCGGTATACCTCGCGCAGGAAGGCCTGGGTTTCCAGGCGCCCGCCCGCGCGGCGTACGAACACCGGGTCAAGCCCCGTCATCTGGGTCACCTTCTGGATCATCCGCTCGGTGCCGTCAGGATCCGTGCGACCACGCATCAGCGTGCTGGCATATTCTCCACGGGTATATTCGATCACGTCACGCATGTTCTGGGCGTTGAGTTTCTTCTCGCGCTCCAGATGGGCTGCGGCGATCGACGGCAAGGTCATCATCCAGGGCATCGGCGAGACATCGCCGTTGTCGTTCATGGTGGGATTCAGATACGGCGATACCAGCACCACGCCGTTCATCGCCACGCCCAGCTGCGTCTGCAGGTAGTGGGTGACGCGCGGGCCACGGAAGCCGCCGTAGCTTTCACCCACCAGGTACTTGCGCGAGTTCATGCGGTGGTTGTGCAACAACCAGTCGTAGATCACCCGCGACAGGTAGTGGATATCGGCTTCGGTTTCATAGAACTGTTTCTTCGCTTCCGCCTCGGGAACGCGCGAGCGGCTGAAACCCGTGCCCACCGGGTCGATGAAGACAAGGTCGGTGAAGTCAAGCCAGGTACCTGCGTTGTCCACCAGGGTGGCGGGGTCGGACGAACTGTCGTCCTGCAGGCCGAAACGCACGCGCTTGGGACCGATCGCACCAAGGTTCAGGTAGACCGACGCCGCGCCGGGGCCGCCGTTCATGGCGAAGGTCACCGGACGGTCCTTGCCGTCCACCGTATAGGCGGTGAACACCACGTCGGCGATGGTCTTGCCGTTTTCGTCGCGCACCGGCAGCGTACCCACGGTCACCGTATAGGACACCGTCTTGCCATCCACATGGGTGGACTGCTTCACATGGGCATCAGGCGGGAGGTCCTTCAGCGCCGGCTGTTCCTTGGCGGCCTTGTCATCGGCGGGCTTGTCGCCATCGGCAAAGGCAGGCGCATGGACCAGGCTGGTGGCGGCCAGTAGCAATGCGGCCAGGGTCGCGCGTGGGCTCATCGTCAATTCCCCGGAAGGTGAATCCTTGAGCATACGCAAGTTCGGCCGCGAGCGGAGTGTGCAGGAAGACATGGTGTCGTGACTTCCGGCAGGGCTTACATTCGGCGGGTCACCCCTTCCCACGGATCGCCCATGACCCCGCGTCGTCTGCTGCTTGCCGCGCTTATCGCAACCATTGTGTCCGGATCCCTGGCCCAGGCCCAGACCGCTCCCCTGACGCCGGATATTCCCGCCGCAAAGTGGAGCGCGCCGACCGCCAACCAGGATTTCACCAAGACCGAAGTGATGATCCCGATGCGCGACGGCGTGAAGCTGCACACGGTGATCGTGGTGCCCAAGGGCGCCACCCACGCGCCGATCGTGCTCACGCGAACGCCGTACAACGCCAGCATGCGCGCCGCGCGTACGGAAGGCGCCGATACGATGATCAACGTGCTGCCGCTCTCCGACGAGGATTTCGTCAAGTCAGGCTACATCCGCGTGTACCAGGACATCCGCGGCAAGTACGGCTCGGAAGGCGACTATGTGATGACCCGCCCCCTGCGCGGGCCGCTGAACTCCAGCGAGGTCGACCACTCCACCGATGCCTATGACACCATCGACTGGCTGGTGAAGAACGTCAAGGGCAACAATGGCAAGGTCGGCATGGTGGGATCATCCTACGAAGGCTTTACCGTGGTGATGGCGCTGGTGAACCCCCATCCGGCACTGAAAGTGGCCGCGCCGCAAAGCCCGATGGTCGATGGCTGGATGGGCGATGACTGGTTCCACTACGGCGCCTTCCGCCAGCCCAACGTCGACTACATCGCAGGGCAGACCACCGCGCGCGGCAAGGGTACCGAGGCGCCCCGCAGCGGCAACGACGACTACATCAATTTCCTGCGCGCCGGATCCGCCGGCGACTACGCACGGCAGTCGGGAATCGACAGCCTGCCGTACTGGAAGAAGTTGTCCGAACATCCAAGCTATGACGCCTACTGGCAAGGCCAGGCCCTGGACAAGGTGATGGCCTCGATCAAGCCTACGATTCCCACGCTGTGGGAACAGGGCCTGTGGGACCAGGAAGACATGTGGGGCGCGATCCACAGCTACCAGGCGATCGAACCGCACGACAAGAACAACAACCTCAACTACCTGGTGATGGGCCCCTGGCGGCACAGCCAGATCAACGGCGACGGATTCAGCCTCGGCCCCCTGCTATGGAACGGCGATACCGCCGAGCAGTACCGCCACGACATCCTCAAGCCCTTCTTCGACCAATACCTGCTCGATGGTGCGCCGAAGGCCGACATCAGCCCGGTGACGATCTACAACACCGGTGAGAATCACTGGGATCATTTCAAGAAGTGGCCGCTGTCGTGCGATACCGGCTGTGCTTCGAAGTCCAAGCCGCTCTACCTGGCGCCCGGCGAGAAGCTCTCGTTCCAGGCACCGGCTACCGGTGGCCCCGGTTACGAGGAATATGTCTCCGACCCCGCCAAGCCCGTGCCATACCTGCCCCGCCCGATCAGGTTCTCCGATCGCAAGTCGTGGACGACCTGGCTGGTGCTCGACCAGCGTTTCGTCGACGGCCGGCCGGATGTCCTGAGCTTCACCACCGACCCCCTTTCCGAGCCACTGCGCATCAGCGGCGTGCCGGAAGTGAACCTTTACGCCTCCACCAGCGGCACTGACAGCGACTGGGTGGTCAAGCTGATCGACGTCTATCCCGACACCGCGGCGGGCACACCGGAGATGAGCGGCTATGAACTGCCGGTATCGCTGGATATCTTCCGTGGCAGGTATCGCGAGAGCTTCGCCGATCCCCAGGCGATCGCGGCCAACCAGCCGCTCCTGTACAAATTCGCCCTGCCCACTACCAACCACGTATTCCAGCCGGGCCACCGGATCATGGTGCAGGTGCAGTCGAGCCTGTTCCCGCTGTACGACCGCAACCCGCAAACCTATGTGCCGAACATCTTCTTCGCCAGGCCGGCGGACTACCAGAAGGCCACCCAGCGGGTCTACACCGCCCCGGGCACGGCCAGTTTCATCAACCTGCCGGTGACTTCGGTCAAGCAGTAACGGTGCAGGTCCTGGAATTTCCGTCGCCGAAACCCCGGCGACGGGAATTCGCGCGTATGCTCCGGCAATGAAGCCCGCCCCATGCGCCCTGGTCGTCGATCGTTCCTCCCTGGTAGCGGAAACCGTCGCCATGGCGCTGGAAATGATGGGTTATCGCAGTGAATCGGCCACCAGCTTCCGCGAGGCCCGGCACCTCTTCCAGCAGATGCCCGCGCTGACCCTGCTGATCGCCCATGCCGACATCACCGATGAACGCGCCGGAGGCCGTCTGCTAAAGCTTGCCCGGGCGCATCGCGCGGACCTGCCGGTGATCGTGATTTCCTCGCGCTCCCGCCAGGAGCTCCCGCCCGTCCCCGATGACGTGATCTTCCTGCGCAAGCCCTTCGACCGGTCGGAACTGCTGGATGCAATCGCCCGGGCCCGGGCTGCGGCGTGAACGGATGACCAAGTGGCGGCCCCGGCGGGGTTCGAACCCACAACCTCACCCTTAGGAGGGGTGCGCGCTATCCAATTGTGCCACGGGGCCGCGAGGCGGCAAGGATACCCGACCGGGCCCGTGCGGCGGAAGGCGAAGGTGTCTGAAGACGGCGCCGCATGGCCGTCCGGCACATGCCGCGGACCATGATTGCTGCAACGATCCGGCCACGCCCGACCCGATGTCGATGCGAGTCGGTCCCCAGCCGGGCGCCCACCCATGCGAGGGACTCACCATGCGCGCCTTGTGGTCGACCGGTTTCGTTATCGCCGCCCTGTGCGTTTCACACGTCACCGCGGCTTCGGACATCAAACCCTACCTTGCCTCGGCGCTTTCCGACCCGGCACGGGCCGCCGACACCAAGGACGATGCCCGGCGCAAACCGGGCGAGATGCTTGCGTTTTCCGGGGTGAAGCCTGGCGACAAGGTCGTGGACCTGATTCCAGGCGGAGGCTATTTCACCCGCATCCTGTCCAAGGCGGTGGGCGACAAGGGCCACGTGTTCGTGGTGTGGCCGAACGAATACGCCAAGGAAGCGCACCCGGATCCTGAAAACAGCAAGACGCTGGCGGCGACGCCCGGCTACGGCAACATCACCGTACTCGAGCAGCCGGCCGCGGCCTTTACCACGCCCGAACCCGTGGACATGGTGCTTACAGTGCAGAACTACCACGACTATCCGGATGTATTCATGGGCAAGGTCGATCCCGTCGCCTTCGACCGTGCCGTGTTCAAGTCGCTCAAGCCCGGCGGAATCTTCCTGGTGGTCGACCACGTAGCGGCGACGGGTTCGGGCTTGCGCGATACCGACACCTTGCACCGCGTGGATCCTGCCATCGTCAAGAAGGAACTGGCCGAGGCGGGGTTCGAATTCGTCGGCGAAAGCAACGCACTGCGCAACCCGGCGGACGATCACACCAAGAAGGTGTTCGATCCCTCGATCCGCGGCCATACGGACCAGTTCATCTACAAGTTCCGGCGCCCGAAGTAAGCCACAACCCAAGCCCCGCCAATGACTTGGCCGGGACTGGAGCGGGTGGGCGAGTTGGGGGTCAGAGTTTTACTCTGACCCCGGCTTCGGGGTCGGCGGCGGGCCCCAGGTCGCGCTTTGCTAGAATCGCGGTTTTGGCGGCCTGCGCGCGGGTTGCCCCAAGCAACCGCAGGAGCTGTCATGTCCGCTGCAATCCTCAAGGCCCTCTCCCTTTCTGCCGTGGAGTCGGGTTCGTACCTTGGCCAGGGCGAATGGTCCAAGACCACCGATGCCGGCAAGCTTGAGCCGGTGAACCCCGCCACCGGCGAGGTCATCGCCGCCGTCCATGCCACCGGCAAGGCGGATTACGAAACCATCATCGAGCGCGCACAGGCCGCTTATGCCATCTGGCGCACTACGCCCGCCCCGCGTCGCGGCGAGGCGGTGCGCATCTGTGGCGAAGCCCTGCGCAAGCACAAGGACGCCCTGGGCTCGCTGGTGGCGCTGGAGATGGGCAAGATCAAGCCCGAAGGCGACGGCGAAGTGCAGGAGATGATCGACATCGCCGACTTCGCCGTGGGCCAGAGCCGCATGCTCTACGGCTACACCATGCATTCGGAGCGCCCGGGCCACCGCATGTACGAACAGTGGCACCCGATCGGCCTGGTCGGCGTGGTCAGCGCCTTCAACTTCCCTGTCGCGGTGTGGGCGTGGAATGCGTTCCTCGCCGCCATCTGCGGTGATATCACCATCTGGAAGCCGTCGCCGCGCACGCCGCTGTCAGCCATCGCCACGATGAAGATCGTCAACGAAGCCCTGCGCGATGCAGGCTTCCCCGACATCTTCTTCCTGTTCAACGATGCCGGTACCGAGCTTGCCCAGGCCTTCGTCGACGACCGCCGCATCCCGCTGGTGAGCTTTACCGGTTCCACCAAGGTCGGCCGCATGGTCGGTGAGCGCGTGGCCCGGCGCATGGGCCGCAGCCTGCTGGAACTGGGCGGCAACAACGCCATCATCGTGGACGAAAGCGCCGACCTGAAGCTTGCGATCCCGGCCATCGTTTTCGGCGCCGTGGGCACCGCCGGCCAGCGCTGCACCTCCACGCGCCGCGTGTTCGTGCACCAGTCGATCCACAGCGATGTGCTTGCTTCGCTGACGCGCGCCTACGGCCAGCTCGAATCGAAGATCGGCGATCCCACCCTCGCCACCACCCTGATGGGTCCCCTGAACAGCCCCGAGGGCGTGAAGGGCTACCTTGACGCCATCGAGAAGGCCAAGGCGGCCGGTGGCAAGGTGGTAACTGGCGGCAAGGCATTGACCGAGCGCAAGGGCAACTTCGTATTGCCGACGATCATCACCGGCCTCTCCAACAGCGATGACATCGTGCAGGCCGAAACCTTTGCGCCGATCCTGTACGTGATGCCCTTCAAGGATCTCGACGACGCCGTCGCGCAGCAGAACGCCGTGCCCCAGGGGCTTTCGTCGGCCATCTTCACCCGCGATCTGAAATCCGCCGAGCAGTATCTTTCCGCTGCCGGTTCCGATTGCGGCATCGCCAACGTCAACATCGGCACCTCCGGCGCCGAGATCGGCGGCGCCTTCGGTGGCGAGAAGGAAACCGGCGGCGGCCGCGAATCCGGCTCCGACGCCTGGAAGGTGTATATGCGCCGCCAGACCAACACCATCAACTACTCCGACGCATTGCCGCTGGCCCAGGGCATCAAGTTCGAGTTCTGATGACGGCGCCCATGTCCGAAGCGCTCGACTTCACCGGCCGCCGCGTTGCGGTGGCCGGTGGCAGCCGCGGCATTGGCCGGGCCATGGTGATGGCATTCGCTCACGCAGGCGCGCAGGTTTCCGTCTGTGCCCGCGGCAGGCCCGCACTCGACGAACTGGCGGCGCACGTACCCGGCAGGATCCACGCCCACACCGGAGACCTCGCCGACGATGCCTCGATCAAGGCATGGATCGACGATGCCGCCCACGCGATGGGTGGCATCGACATCCTGGTCAACAACGCCACCGGGTACGGCATGGCGGACGACGAGGAAGGTTGGGCGCAAAGCATCGGCGTGGATGTGATGGCCGCGGTACGCGCCAGCCGCCATGCCCTGCCCTGGCTGCGCAAGGCATCGTCAGCGTGCATCATCACCACCGCGTCGATCGCCGCCCTGCACGCCAGCCCGCACAGTGCACCCTATGCCGCGGCCAAGGCAGCGGTGATGCAGTACACCACCTCCCAGGCGCTGTCGCTCGCAGCCGAAAGGATCCGTGTCAACGCCATCGCGCCCGGCTCCATCGCCTTTGCCGATGGCATCTGGGAACGGCGTGAGCGCGAGGCTCCCGAACTTTACGCACGCACCCTGGCCAAGATCCCCTTCGGCCGTTTCGGCAGGCCCGAAGAGATCGCCAACGTGGCGCTATTCCTGGCCTCGCCGCTGGCCGGCTGGATCACCGGACAGACCCTCGTCGTGGATGGCGGCCAGATCCTTACCGGATGAAGGCACCTTATATGACCGACGTCACCGAACGCTTCTCCGACCGCGTTGCCCACTACGTTCGCTTTCGTCCGGACTATCCGGCGGCCTTGCCGCGCTGGCTGGAGGAACACGCTGGCATGGCGGCCGATGCATTGATCGCCGACGTCGGCGCGGGCACGGGCATCACCTCGAAGATGCTGCTCGACGCCGGCCGCCGCGTGGTGGCGGTAGAACCGAACGCGCCGATGCGCGAGGCCGCCGTCGCCTGGCTTGGCCATGAGCCGGGCTTCCGGGCCGTCGATGGCCGCGCCGAGGCCACCACGCTCGCCGACCGCAGCGTCGATGGCGTGATCGCCGGCCAGGCCTTCCACTGGTTCGACCCGGACGCAACACGCGCGGAGTTCACCCGCATCGTGCGTCCGGGTGGATTCGTCGCCCTGTTCTGGAACAGCCGCAGGCTTACCGGCACGCCGTTCCTGGAAGGCTACGAAAAACTGCTCCGCGACTACGGCGTGGACTACGCCAACGTCGCCGAGCGCTATGCCGACGACGATGCCATGCAGGACTACTTCGGCGACAGCATGATCGGCAGGGCCAGCTTTCCCCATGGCCAGCGCCTGGACTATCCCGCACTGGAGGGACGGCTGCTATCGTCCTCCTACGTGCCCCAGGCCGGGACGCCGACCCACGCGCCGATGCTCCAGGCATTGCGCAAGCTCTTCGACACGACATCCACCGACGGCCAGGTGGCTTTCGACTACGACACCCGCGTCTACGCCGGACGGATCGCCTGAACTGATGTATTCCTTCGCCCGCCCCCTGCTGTTCGCCCTCGACGCTGAAACCGCGCACCGTGCCACCTTGTACGCGCTGGGCGTGGCCGAGCGCAGCAACCTGATGAAGTTCGTCGCGCAACCACCGGCACCGTTGCCGGTGCATGCGTTCGGTATCGATTTCCCGAACCCGGTGGGCCTGGCGGCGGGCCTGGACAAGAACGGCGACCATATCGATGCGCTCGGTGCGCTGGGCTTCGGCTTCATCGAAATCGGTACCGTCACGCCGCGCCCACAGGAAGGCAATCCCCGGCCACGCATGTTCCGCCTGCCAGCGCATGAGGCGGTGATCAACCGCATGGGCTTCAACAACGACGGCATCGATGCGCTGGTACGCAACGTCGGCAAGTCCACGTACCGCGGCGTGCTGGGCATCAACATCGGCAAGAACAAGGACACGCCCAACGATCGCGCCGTCGACGACTACCTGCTGTGTCTTGAGCGGGCATGGCCACTGGCGTCGTACATCACGGTGAATATTTCCTCGCCCAATACCCGCGGCCTGCGCGACCTCCAGGACGAAGAAACCCTGGGCCGTTTCATTGGCGAGCTGCGCGAAACGCAAGAGCGCCTGGCTTCCACCGGCAAACGCAAACCCATGCTGCTGAAGATCGCTCCCGACCTCACCGACGCCGAACTCGACG
>NZ_DATHFX010000357.1:0-3681 GCF_035317885.1 Pinirhizobacter sp. | reverse complement strand
ATCGCGCCAGTGCTCCGGATCCTGCGCATGGCCCGTCCATTGGTCCGCGATACCCACGCCACCGGTGAAACCGATCCGGCCATCCACCACCAGCATCTTGCGGTGGGTGCGGTTGTTCATGCGGGCCAGGTTGAACCAGCGCAGCGGGTGGTAGCGCTCCACTTCCACGCCGCCATCGCGCAACTCATCGAGCAGGCGCTTGTCCATTTTCTCGCTGCCGGCCCAGTCCAGCATCACGTGCACCGTTACCCCGGCCTGGGAACGTTCCTTCAGGGCGTCTGCGAACTCCTTGCCTATCTTCCCGGACCAGTAGATGTAGGTTTCGAAAGTGATCGTGCGGGTGGCCGAACGTATCGCCGCGAGCATGGCCGGGAAGATCTCGTCGCCGTTCTGCAGCACCGTGACGCGGTTACCCTCGAGTACGTTCGGCCCGAGCATCGCATCCATCTCCAGCCGGAACTGCGGGTCGCGTACTGCGTGGCAATGCTCCACCGGAAAGCGGATGCTCTTTTCCGGCTTATGGAAGTTGGTCGCGATGACGATGGCCAGGGCGGCGACCAAAGCGGTGATGACGATCACGGTCCACATGAAGGGCCGGTTTCCTCGGGGTTGGGTGCGCGCACGGTAGCCGGCAACGCCGTAAGACGAGGTGAGCGCCGACCAGCGCTACGTCTTCACTTGGTATCCAGCGTCGGAAAGCGGACTCTTGTCAATGGGTGACGTGTAGCCCTCTAGCCTCGCCCAGGACATCAAGCACCGCCTTGTTGACTGCCTCTGGCTGCTGCAGCTGGATGTAATGCCTGGTGTTCTCGATGGCCCTGACTTCGCCCTTCTTCGAGAGCGCCGCCATCTGGTCGTCAAAGGCGGCATTCACATGCATGAGCGCATCCCAGTGGGCCTGGGTTTCGCCGGGGGGAACATTCTTCGGAAGGATCTTGGGGTAGCTCTGGACGAGCACGATCAAGGGCATATCGCCATACCACCTTCGTGCAGCCCGTACCTGATCGGCGCTCGTCGCATACATTTGTGCTTCTTCGGACAGGGAAGCCGCCTGGAACGCGGGCGACAAATGAACTTTGCCGTACGCGTCGTTCAACGCCTTGCCGAACGTCGGGAACGCTGGCGGAACGCATTGATCGTAGAGAGCGCTTTCCTTCTTCAGCGCCTTTGTCCGCGCCGCCTCAATGCATTTCTGGTCCTCTAGAACGCTTTTACTGTGTTCCGAGAAGATTTCATCCCACGATTGCTGCCAGGAGTGTTGCTCGGGATCGACCTTCCAATAACTCGCCGGCCAATCCTCGTTGGCCGTATCCACAAGCACCATGCCGGCCACATCCTTCGGATACATGTCAGCGTAGAGACGGACAATCATCCCGCCGTACGAGTGCCCGACCAGCACGTAAGGAGGTTTGATGCCGGCGGCGGCCAGGAGGTGATGCAGATCGTCAACGGCATTGGCGGCGGTACCTGGGCGGTTAGCCGGATCGCTGAAGCCAAGACCTGCCCGCTCGTAGGAGCATGCGCGCGTATGGGCGCCGATGGCCGGTTGCACAGAACCCCACGTTCCGGCTTCGTTGCCCGAGCCTGCTTCGAAAATGACGGTGGGGGAGCCGCTCCCTACGCAGTACAGGTTGAGTCTGCGTCCTGGCGCTACTTCTACGAGCTGTTGCGCGTGCGTGTAAGCAGGATTGTCGATGACTGCTGGGCCATCAGTCGCGGCGATCGTCGGTGTCGAGAGAAGCCAGAAAAGCGTGGCTAGCCCGCTTATGTAGCTCAATGGCATGGCAAACCACGAGCGCGACGCGCCAACGGCGTTCGTCCGATGAAGCCTCATTCCTAACCCCATTGTATGACTGGCGCGCCTACCGGCCGTTGCCAGGATGGCCGGCATAGTATCCGATCCACGGCCACGTATAGTTTGTGCGATGAGTCATCCAAATTCAGGCCCGTAACCCCAAAGCTCGCTCCATGGCTTGCGCGTGGGGCCGCATACAAAGATATCGGGGTGATACTGGCTTTCTTCATTGACTACGCCCCAAGCGTTAGCCGAGTGGCCCGCGAGGCGGCAGTCGATGAAAAGCTCATCGGCGCGCTTATGTGAACTTCCCAGCACGATCATTGTGCTGGGCGGTGTTTGCGGATAGCCACGTAGCCATCCGGAATTGACGGCGGTGATCGGCGTGGGCAGGTGATACTTCTGCCCTAGCAGGGCGATGGCGCCATACTCGCCATAGTTCCCCACCACAATGCCCAGATGGGCTTGCTGTTCCGCCGGCAGCGCATCTCGAATGGCAGCAACCTGCGCGACAAGTTCATTCCAGCCGATTTCTTCACGCAGGTCGTTGTTCCTCCGAAGCGCGAAGTCTCGCAATGGACCGCTTGATGCGAGCGGCACGATGCAAAGCGCGGCATAGATACCGATAGCGGATACACCGGTGAATAGCAGCGTGGCAGTCCCGACACGCCATGCGGGCCGCATGGTACGCAACCATCGCTCTCCGATAACCGATCCCATGGCCAGCAGCATGGGATACGTACCCTGGGTGTAATAGAAGCGCCCCTGTGCAAACAGGAACAGCAGCAGTGGCACCGCATACATCCAGGCCAGCATGCGATAGCGGCGATTGCTGAAGTACCCGAACAAACCTGCAAGCCAGACAGGCGCAGCAAACAGGTTGGCATTGATGAGGAACTGGTCGCGCAGGAAACCATCCGCGCGCCCCTCGTTGACGTCGCGCGCGTGGATACCTTGCAGGAAATGGTAGGAAATGAAGTCGTGTCTGATAAGCCACGCCAGGTTCGGCGCAAACAGGACCAGCGCGATGGCGCCACCGGCCCAGAACCAGCCACTGGTGACATATCGCCGTGCATCGGTAAGCAGCACGCCCACCAGCACACCCGCAAGCTCGAAGGCGATCGAATACTTGGTCTGCAACCCCAGCCCGGCAAATATACCGATCGCCAGCCACCAGCGCGGCTCATCGTCGCGCAGTAAACGAATCACGCTCCAGGCGATAAGCACCCACCACAACATATCGAAGGAGGAGTACTGAAATTCGGTCGCATCGGCCATCGGCGCGGGCGACAGCGCGACCGCGATCGCCGTAAAGGTCTGCGCCAGGCGGCCGCCGCCGAGGTCACGCACCATAAGGCCGCTGGCCAGGATCACCATGACCTGGGCCAGCACCGAGAACAACCGCAGTCCCACCAGCGACAGGCCAAACATCTTCAGCCCCAGATGTTCCAATGCCGCGGTTAGCGGCGGATAGGGCACAAAGCCCCAATCCAGATGCTGTGCATCACTCAGGAATTGCAGTTCATCCCGGTGAAAGCCGTACTGCCCGTTGGTCAACATGTGGGCTACGCCAAAGAGCACGGCAATGACGAGTACCGGTATGGCGCTCAAGTGCGGGCCAGGAGCGGCCGTTGGCGGTTTGAGCAGATCGCGGCTGTGCACGATAGGGTTCCCCAGGATCGTTGAACCTGCATATTCCCTTATCAGTGGTTGCTGGGCTAAGTGGATTGGGCCGGATCGACATGGCTCGGGGACGAATGGCGGCCTGATGGGGACAAGCGGTGGCTTGTCTGTTGCGTGGCTAGCGGCGATGCAGGCCAACTGGCATGCTTCGCCACGAGGCAGAACTGCCAAGGCAATGTCGACGACCTGTTCCACTGGATGCG
>NZ_DATHFX010000356.1:0-6081 GCF_035317885.1 Pinirhizobacter sp. | reverse complement strand
TCGTTGGCCGGCGCGTATGAAGGATACGCATAACGGAAGCTGCGCACGCCCACGCCATTGACCGGATGCGCCGCCGCCATATGCAGGCTGGCGCGCCAGATCGACAACCGGCCCGTAAGGGCCTCGTCCACGTTGGCGTCGTGGCCCCGGAACGCCTCCAGGGTGCGTTCCATCCGTGCATGGAACGGTGCCGACACTTCCCAGGCAATGCCGGCACCGAAACCTGCGACCACCGCGATGGCAAGGCACGCGGGAAGGAAACGCCGCCAGCCACCGCACTCGACCCAGGCAAAGGCGAGCACCACCACGCCATAGCAAAGCCACGCGGCACGTGATCCAGCCAACAGGATCGGTCCGAGCATCGCCAGGGCAGCCGCCAGCAGCCCGCGCCAGCCCCAGCGCTCGCGGCCCGCCCACAACAGGAAGGGCGACAACACCGCAAGCGTCGGGCCAAGCTTGAGATTATCTGCGCCGAAGATGCCCGACAACCGCTCGGCTTGCGCGTGGCCACCCAGGCTCCAGCCGGTGGCGGCCTGTACCCAGGCATCGAGCACCCACACCAGGATGACCACCGCCGTGGCGCGGTATAGCGTAAAGAGCCGCGACGGGCGCCGCATGGCGAAGCACGCGTAGATGCCGATGGGCAGGTAACGCAGCACCGCCGCCACGGTACCCCAGGCCTTGCCCGGGGCCACGGCATCGAACGCCGAGAACAGAGCGGCACCGACGTAGGCGGCCATCAACGCCAGGAACAGTTTCGCCCCGCCATGCTCACCCAGCGCCCGGGGCTCGCGTACCAGCAACATGATGCTGCCGATCAGGCACAGTGCCGTACAAAGCTCCGCGCTTCGACCAAGCGGCAGCAAAGCCGGCAGCAGCCATAGCGGCAACAGGGGTGAGGTCAGGCCGGCCTTGATCGACAGCTTGTTCATCGGTCATCGGCCGCGGTGTGGGAACAAGCGCCCGATTGTAGTTCCCACGGACCCGGCGGTGTTCAGGCGGCGGCGACTTCCCGGTAAAGCGCCAGGGTGGCCGCCTGCATATCGTCGAGCCGGTAGCTCTTCAGCGGCGCAATGGCCGGGGCAAGGCGCAGCAATTCGGCCACGCGCTCTACCAGGCGCTCGCGGTCGCCCAGAGGTACGCGGCCGGCGGGGTAAAGCTCGGCCAGCAGCTCGCCTACGCCACCGTGTGCATAACCCACCACGGGCCGACACAACGAGAGCGCCTCGACCACCGTACGGCCGAACGACTCGGGCTTGTTGGAAAGCTGCAGGATGAGGGCGGAACTGGCGTAGATGTCGCGGATGTCAGCGCGCGTGCCCGACATCACCAACTTGTTCGCCACGCCGCGGCGCTCGGCCAGCGCTTGCAGTTCACGCACATAGGCCTCGCGACCAGGCTCAATCACGCCCAGCAGCAGCAGGCGGGCATCGATGCCACGGGTGGCAAGCTCGGCAAGGAGTTCGATGGCATCGGCGTGCCCCTTCAGGCGCGTGCCCCTGCCAGGCAACGTCAGTAACGGCGCGCCGGCCAGTTCCGGGTATTCGCTGAAGAAATGCTCACGCCAGGCTTCTTCCGGGCGATAGCCATAGGGGAAGGCGTCGGTGTCGATGCCGCGCGGAATCACCGCGATGCGCGAGGGATCGAGCCCCGCGTAGTGGCGCATGACATAGTCGCGCAGGGTTTGCGAGACCACGATCACGCGCTCGCCGCGGGTAAGGATGGCGCTATAGCGGCCCGGTGAATTGAGCCCGTGCACCGTGGTGATGAAATGGGGCCGTTTGCCCATGCCACGCATCGCCCACCAGGCCAGCCAGGCCGGCACGCGCGAGCGCGCGTGGACAATGTCTGGGGCCAGTGCCGTAAGGATGCGTCGCAAGGCCGGTACCTGCAGCAACGAAAACACCGACTTCCGGCCGATCGGCAAGGTGACGTGTTCGCTGCCCTCCTGCTCCAGCTGCGGTACCAGCCGTCCGCCACCGGAAATCACCACCGACCGGTGCCCCGCGGCCACCAGGGCCCGGCCCACTTCCAGCACCGATCGCTCCGCGCCGCCGGCATGCAGGGCCGGGATCAGCTGGATGACGGTCAGTTTGCGTTCGGGTGGGTTATTAGGCACGTCGGGAAGGGTCGAGTGGGGTACCGGAAGGCAAGCACGGATCGTGCCGCCCGGGCCGGCTTAGTCCTTCAGCACGTAGACGGCGCCGCAATAGGAGCACTTCGACTGCCCGCCATCGTCGACGATGGGCAGGTAGACGCGGGGGTGCGAGTTCCACAACTCCATCCCGGGCATGGGACAGGACAATGGGAGGTCCGCGCGGGTCACTTCGTAGAGGTTTTCGGCGTTGGCGGGAATAAGGCTGGCCATGGGCAATTCCGGCTAATGATGCAAAAAGGTGATGTTAGCAGGGGGGAGGTGCCCCACAGGCAAAAAAAAGACCCGCGCCAGGCGCGGGTCTTTTTCCAGCCAAGGCGGCCTGGCTCTTACTTGCCCTTGCCGAACTTTTCCTTGTACGCCGCAGCCTCCAGGCCCTCGGTCGTGATGGAAATCTTGATTTCGTCGCTGACGGCAGGGACGTAGGCACCGACACCGAAATCGGAGCGCTTGATCGTGGCCGTGGCGTTGAAACCGACGGCCGGGGCCTTGAGCATCGGGTGGTCGCCCACCTTGTTGACCGTGACATCCAGGGTGACCGGCTTGGTCACGCCGTGGACCGTGAGATCACCGGTAACCTTCAACTTGTCTTTGCCCGCGGCGGCAACCTTGGTGCTCTTGAAGGTGACCGTGGGGTACTTCTCCGCGTCGAAGAAATCGGGCTTCTTCAGGTGTTCATCCAGCGCTGGCACGTGGGTGTCGAGCGCCGACAGCGGCAACGTGACATCCACCGTGGCCTTGGTCGGGGCAGCCGGGTCGTACACCAGGGTGCCCTGCACGCCGCCGAGATCGGCGGTAGGGTTGGAGAAGCCGAAATGGTTCCAGCTGAACAGGACCATGGTGTGGCCCGGGTCGAGCGTGTAGGTAACCGGGGCCGCATGGAGGGCGGTACCGGTGGCGAGCAGGCTGGCCAGGGCCAGGTAGGCGATCTTGCGCATGGGTTATCTCCGTGGAAAGGGCAAACTGCAACTGTCAGGCGATGCGGGCGGCTTGGTCGAAATCGAGCCGGGGGCTGCGTGGAAACAGGTTGCGGCTGCCATCGCCGTAACCGAGGTTGACCAGGAAATTGGACTTTACCGCCGTGCCGGCGAAGAACGCAGCGTCCACGCCGGCATTGTCGAAGCCCGACATGGGACCGGTGTCCAGGCCCAGCGCACGGGCGGCCAGGATGAGGTAGGCGCCTTGCAGCGTGCTGTTGCGGAAGGCCGTCTGGTCGATCAGCGACTGGGTGCCGACGAACCAACTGCGCGCATCGGCGTGAGGGAAGAGCCTGGGAAGGTGTTCGTAGAATTCGTGATCGGCGGCCACGATGGCGGTGACCGGGGCCTCCATGGTCTTGGCTCGGTTGGCCTCCGACAGGAAAGGCGAAAGCTTCGCCTTGGCCTCGGCAGACTTCACGAACACCAGGCGCATCGGGGACGTGTTCGCGCTGGTCGGTCCGAATTTGAGCAGGTCATAAAGCTGGTGGAGAAGCGTGTCGTCGACGGGGCGGTCCGTCCACGCGTTGTAGGTACGCGCCTGACGGAAAAGCTGGTCGAGGGCGGCATCGGAAAGCGGAGTCGTCATGGGCATCCTCTTCAGTGACGATCATATCGCCCGGACCTCCGGGCGAATCCCCAGTTTATGCGCGAACGGTGTCCGTCGGCGACCGCTCTGGATGAACGTACTGGCGTCCCACACGCTACAATCGGTCACGATGAAGACGAGCCACGGCGGCGAATGCTGGGTCATCACCGACGGGGCCGCGGGCAACGAGCGCCAGGCCATGGCCCTTGCCCAGACCACGGGACTCATCATCCGGCCCTTCCGTGTGCAACTTCGCCGCCCCTGGGCCTGGGCCGCGCCCCATCTGCTGCCGGCCTCGCTGCTGGCTTTGCCACCGCTGCAGCGTGCGCAGTTCCGCCCGCCCTGGCCACGCGTGGTGATCGGCTGCGGGCGTGCCTCGGCGATGCTCACCCGCCTGGTCGGGCAGCTCAGCGATCGGCGCACCTACACCGTGCAGATCCTCGATCCGCGGATGGACACGCGCTACTGGAATCTCGTGGTGGCCCCGGTGCACGACGAGCTGAAAGCCGCCAACGTGATACAGATGACCGGCTCGCTCAATCCCATCGACGACGCATGGCTGGCCGAGGGACGGGAAGCCTGCCCTACCCTGGGCGACCTTCCCAAACCGCGGCGGGCGATCCTGCTCGGAGGCGAACGCCGCGGCGTCGAGCTTGGCGCGCCCTACGCCAGGCAGCTGGTGGAAAGCCTGCGCGCCATGGCCGCCCGCGAAGGCGGCAGTTTCATGATCTCAAGCTCCCGGCGCACGCCAGCGGCCTTTCGCGATGCCGTGGTCGCTGGGCTCGCCGATTTTCCCGGCCATGTGTGGACGGGCGGCGATGACGCCGGGAATCCCTATGCGGGGTACCTGGGTTGGGCCGACTCGCTGGTGGTGACACCCGACTCGGTGAACATGCTTTCCGAAGCCTGCGCCACCGGCCGCCCCGTACGCACGCTGGTCACCGCCCCACTACCGGCGAAACTGGCCCGCCTGCACGCCACCTTGCGCTCGCGCAACCTGCTGGGCGACCTCGACGACCGCCTGCCCTCGAGTTTCACGCCACTTCGCGAAACCCAGCGCGTCGGCCTGGAACTACGCCGGCGCATGCGTGAATACGTGGGCCCGGTCGCTAGCTGAAGACGAACCCGGTGCCGGCGGCAACCTCCAGCACCTGCGCCGCCGCTTCGTCCAGTGCCGCCTCGCGGGGGGCAAGCCGGGGGCGCCCGTCAAGCGTGCAGGCCAGCGCACGCGACAGGAACAGTGCGTGGGCACGTTCGAGCAGCCCGGCATCCGTCGGTGCCAGCGCGCCGGCCTCCATCAGCCAGGTGAGCAACGCCGGCGTGCTGCTGGGTATCGCCTGGACCGTGGCGGCTATGGCTGCATGGGCAAGCACCAGTCCCTGCGACAGGAATTCGATATCGAGCAGGGTTCCGGCACCCTGCTTCAGGTCGATGCGTGTGGTGTCCGAGCGGTCGCGTTCCTGGCGCCAGCGCGAACGCATGGCGGCCACTTCGGTGCGCACGACAGCGCCATCGCGCGGGCGCCGCAAGATGGTCTCGCGCAGGGCGTCGAACTGAGCATGCAAGGTTGCGTCGCCGGCGATACCACGCGCGCGCACCAGCGCCTGATGCTCCCACGTCCACGCGCGCTCATTCTGGTAACCGGCAAAGGCATCCACGCTTGTCACCAGCAAGCCCTTCGCGCCGTCCGGACGCAGCCGGGTATCGATCTCGTACAGCTTGCCGCCGCGGGTAAGCGCACCCAGCCAGTGCACGATGCGCTGGGCCAGGCGCTGGTACCACTGCGCGCCGTCCAGCGGACGCGCACCGTCGCTGCGCGCGGTAGCCCGCGCGCCGTCATAGACGAACACCAGGTCAAGGTCAGAGGCGAAGCCCAGCTCCGCGCCACCGAGGCTGCCGTAGCCGAGCACGGCAAAGCCTGTACCTTCGCCGGGCAGGCTACCGTGCTGCGCCTTCAGTTCACGCTCGGCCATCGACAGCACGGCGGCGACCACCGCCTCGGCGAGCGCGGCAAGGCGCCGCGAAGTAGCCGCGGCATCGGCGCGATCATCGCTGAAGGCAAGCCCCAGCCGGAAGCCGATGCTCGACTGCAATTCGTTCAAGCGGTCCAGCTCGCCTTCGGCGTCGCGGTCGTCCAGTGCCGACAGCGCACGGCTGATCTCTGCCGCGACGTCGGCGCGCTTGAGCGGCAACTGGTCGATGCGCGGATCAAGTACGTCGTCCAGCAACAGCGGCTGGCCGATGATCCTTTCGGCCAGGAACGCGCTGCGTGCGAACACCGCGACCAGCCGCCGTCGCGCGGCCGGCTGCTCCTCGAGCAAAGCCAGGTAGGACGACCGTCGCGCCACCGCCTGCACCAG
>NZ_DATHFX010000355.1:0-11259 GCF_035317885.1 Pinirhizobacter sp. | reverse complement strand
GAACGCAGCTGTCGCGAGCATGCAGGAGCCCATGGCGGTTCCCCGCACTCTCTCCACGCCACCTCGGACTACCGAGGAGCCGGAGAGCCGCGGAGCCGGGGGCGGCCACCCTCGTCAGCGACTTGTGGAACCGAGCGTTGCGGGCGGATCAGGCCCGCAGGGGGCCGACCTCGGTCGGCCGTTTTCGCGAAGGCCGCAGGCCGCCTCGAAAACCCCCGCGGGCAGCGCGGGCGCGAAGGGGCGCAGCCATATAAAACACTGCCGCGCAGCGGCCTCACTACCCGAGCACCGGTGGAACCGGAGCGACGAGGGTGACCGCCCCCGGCTCCGCGGCTCTCCGGCTCCTCGACCACGCCCGAGCGCCGTCAGCCTTCCTCGCGCATGCGAACGTCGGAGGAGGCCTCGTCGGCGTCGCGGGCTGCGGCGCGGGCGGCGTCGAAGAACTGCTGCACTTTCTGGCAGACGTCCCAGGTGCCTTCGCGGGAGATGGCCGAGATGAGGAACCAGGGGTCCTTCCACTCCAGGCGTTCGACGATCTCTTTGGCGCGTGTCTGGCGCTTGTCCTCGTCGAGGACGTCGGCCTTGTTCATGACCAGCCAGCGCGGGCGCTCGAGGAGTTCGGGATTGAACTTGGCCAGTTCCTGCTCGATGGCCCTGACCTGCTCCACGGCGTCGCCGCCGTCGATCGGGGCGATGTCCACCACGTGCAGCAACAGGCTGGTGCGCGAGACGTGGCGCAGGAACTGAATGCCCAGGCCCGCGCCGTCGGCGGCGCCTTCGATCAGGCCCGGGATGTCTGCCACCACAAAGCTTTGGTCGGTGCCGATACGCACGACGCCCAGGTTCGGGTGCAATGTCGTGAAGGGATAGTCCGCCACGCGCGGCGTCGCCGCCGACACGGCGCGGATGAAGGTGGACTTGCCGGCATTGGGGAAGCCCAGCAGGCCCACGTCCGCCAGCAGCTTCAGTTCCAGCTTCAGCTCGCGCATGTCGCCGGGGGTGCCCGGGGTGGACTTGCGCGGCGCACGGTTCACCGAACTCTTGAAGTGGATGTTGCCCAGGCCGCCGCGGCCACCCTCGGCCACCAGCAGGCGCTGGCCTTTGACGGTGAGGTCGCCAATGATCTCGTCGGTGTCGACGTTGGTCACCACGGTACCCACCGGCACGCGGATGTCGGTATCTTCGCCGCCCTTGCCGTACATCTGGCTGCCCATGCCGTTCTGCCCGCGCTGGGCGCGGAAGGCGCGCTGGTGGCGAAAATCGACCAGGGTATTGAGCCCCTCGTCGGCCACCAGCCAGACCGAGCCGCCACCGCCGCCGTCACCACCGTCGGGGCCGCCGAAAGGAATGAACTTTTCGCGGCGGAAGCTGATGCAGCCGTTGCCGCCGTCCCCGGCAATGACCTTGATGATGGCTTCGTCGACGAATTTCATGATGGAAAGCAACCTAAAAGTGGAAAGGCCAGAAACGAAAAGCCCCGCCGGTGGGCGGGGCCATCGCTTCGAAGCCGGCGGCGATTTACGCCGTGACGACGTCGACGAACTTGCGACCCTTTTCACCACGCGTCTTGAACGCGACGGTGCCATCGACCAGGGCGAACAGGGTGTGGTCGCGGCCGAGGCCGACACCGACACCTGCGTGGAACTTGGTACCGCGCTGGCGGACGATGATGTTGCCGGCTTCGACAGCCTGGCCACCGTAGATCTTCACGCCCAGGTACTTCGGGTTCGAGTCGCGACCGTTGCGGCTGGAACCTACGCCTTTCTTATGTGCCATGACTTAATTCCTCCGGCCGATCAGGCAGTGATGCCAGTGATCTCGATTTCGGTGTAATGCTGACGATGTCCCTGCTGCTTCTTGTGGTGCTTGCGGCGGCGGAACTTGATGATGCGGATCTTGTCGTGGCGGCCGTGGGCGCGCACCTTGGCGGTGACGACGGCACCGGCGACGACCGGGGCACCAACGGTGATGGAATCGCCTTCGCCCACCAGGAGGACCTGGTCGAAGTTGATCGTACCGTCGACTTCGGCGTCGAGCAGCTCCACGCGCAGGATCTCGCCCTGCATCACGCGGTATTGCTTGCCGCCAGTCTTGATGACTGCGTAACTCATGGAAAAAGCCCTTGTGTAGTTCTTATTTGGGTGCTGCGAACCGGCGACTATACAGGACCGTGCGCGGGAGGGTCAACAACCCGACTGTTTTTAGAGGCTTAGGTGCCGCTGGCAGGGGTGGAAGATCCGGACGAATCGGTCTTTTTCGCCGGTTTTTTCGCCGGGGCCTTGGCCGGCGCCTTGGTCGAGGCCGGGCTTGTCGGCTTGGCAGTCGACTTGGCCGGTGCCTTGGAGGCCGGTTTCTTGGTTGATTTCTTGTGGCTGGAAGCCTTGCGGGCAGGCTCCGGCCCCGAGGCAACCTCCGGCGGCACCATGCCGGGCTTTTCCTTGGTGCCCGGGCACTGGCCGCTGGTGTCGAGCTGGCCCTTGGCCTTCAGTTCCCCTACTAGCTGGTCGCGGCGTTTTTCGCCCCATTCGCGGGTGACCTTCACGTTCTCGGCGAATACCTCGGGCATCTGGGCGATCACCTTCTGGCCCAGGGGGGAGCGATAGAACTTCAGCAGCCCGTCGATTTCTTCCCCGGTGAAATGCTTCTGGTAGGCCGGGATCATGGCGTCGAGCAATTCCTGCCGGTTGCCGTCGTTGATGAAGCCCGACCACACGTCGTCGCCGATGCAGGGGCGGTGGGCCTTCATTGCCGTGGCCATCTGCTGGTTCATGTCGTTGAGGCTTTGCGGCACGCCCATCAGCACGATCAGGTCGTGTACCTGGGTGGCGGTCGCCGGGACCCCGGACGATACCGGGGCAGGCGCGGCAACGGGGGCGCCGGTGGCGACCCAGGAGAACATGGCCAGGGCAAGGCCCGGGATCAAACGCAACGCCGCACGCATGGGGCCTTTCCTCCGGCACGAAGTCAGCAAATACAAGGCGCCGGAGTGTAGACCACCCGCCCAGGGCGGACATTAAATTCTCCTTCGACGGAACGTGCACCGCTGCTTGCTATCATGGGGTTTTCTCCCCATCTAAGGCGTCATGGATACCATCCGCATACGCGGCGCCCGCACGCACAACCTCAAGAACATCGACCTGGACCTCCCGCGCGACAAGTTGATCGTGATCACGGGATTGTCCGGCTCGGGTAAATCCTCGCTGGCCTTCGACACCATCTATGCCGAAGGCCAGCGTCGTTACGTGGAGTCGCTTTCCGCGTATGCCCGGCAATTCCTGTCGATGATGGAAAAACCCGACGTCGATCATATCGAGGGCCTTTCGCCGGCCATTTCGATCGAACAGAAATCGACCTCGCACAACCCGCGTTCCACTGTGGGCACCATCACCGAGGTCTACGACTACCTGCGCCTGCTCTATGCACGCGTGGGCACGCCGCGCTGCCCCGACCATGGCATCGCACTGGAAGCGCAGACGGTGAGCCAGATGGTGGACAACACCCTGGCCCTGGACGCCGACACCCGCTGGATGCTGCTGGCCCCGGTGATCCGCGACCGCAAGGGCGAACACGTGCAGGTGTTCGAGCAGATGCGCGCCCAGGGTTTCGTCCGTGCACGCGTGGACGGCGTGGTGTACGACCTCGACGCCGTTCCGCCGCTCACCCTGCGCCAGAAGCACACCATCGAAGCGGTGATCGATCGCTTCAAGCCGCGCGCGGACATCAAGCAGCGCCTGGCTGAGTCGTTCGAAACCGCGCTTCGCCTGGGCGACGGCATCGCCATCGTGGTCAACATGGACAACGCCAAGGCGCCCGAGCAGTTGTATTCCTCGCGGTTTTCCTGCCCGCTGTGCGACTACTCGCTTCCGGAGCTCGAGCCACGGCTGTTCTCGTTCAACTCACCCACCGGTGCCTGCCCCAGCTGCGACGGCCTGGGCGTCACCCAGGTATTTGACGCATCGCGCGTGGTGGGCCACCCGGAGCTGAGCCTTGCCGGTGGCGCCATCCGCGGCTGGGACCGTCGCAACGCGCACTATTTCCAGCTGATCATGTCGCTGGCCAAGCACTATGGCTTCGATCCGGACGAACCGTGGCAGGGCCTTCCAGCCAAGGCCAAACAGGCCGTGCTGCATGGCTCGGGCAAGGATGTGATCGCCTTCCGCTACCTCACCGAGCGTGGCGGTAAGGTTACCCGCGAACATCGTTTCGAAGGGATCCTGCCCAACCTTGAGCGCCGCTACAAGGAAACCGAATCAGCCGCGGTGCGCGAGGAACTGGCCAAGTACATCAGCGACCATCCCTGCCCCGATTGCGGCGGCCAGCGCCTGAACCGTTCGGCGCGCAATGTGTTCGTAGCCGACCAGCCGTTGCCGGCGATCACCGCGCTGCCGATCGACGACTCGCTCAAATTCTTCGGCACGCTAAAACTCACCGGCTGGCGCAACGAGATCGCGGTGAAGATCGTCAAGGAGATCGCCGAGCGTCTGACGTTCTTGAATGACGTGGGCCTGAATTACCTCACGCTCGATCGCCAGGCCGACTCGCTCTCCGGCGGCGAGGCGCAGCGCATCCGCCTGGCCAGCCAGATCGGCGCGGGCCTGGTGGGCGTGATGTACGTGCTGGACGAACCCTCCATCGGCCTGCACCAGCGCGACAACGAGCGCCTGCTGGGCACGCTCACGCGCCTTCGCGACCTCGGTAACACGGTGATCGTGGTCGAACACGATGAAGATGCCATCCGCGCCGCCGACCACGTGCTGGACATTGGTCCGGGCGCGGGTGTGCACGGCGGAGAGATCGTCGCCCAGGGCACCCTTGACGACCTGCTGAACTCGCCGCGCTCGGTCACCGGCCAATACCTTTCGGGCAAGCGCGGCATCGCGGTTCCCGAAAAGCGGCGCCAGGCCAAGGACGACTACTGGCTGGCGCTGCGTGGCGCTACCGGCAACAACCTCAAGGGCGTGGACCTTGAAATTCCCACCGGCGCGTTCACCTGCATTACAGGCGTATCGGGCTCGGGCAAGTCAACGCTGGTGAACGACACACTGTTCGCCCTGGCCGCCGCCGAGCTCAATGGCTCGTCGATACAGCCCGCGCCGTACGAATCGATCGAGGGCCTGGAACTGTTCGACAAGGTCGTGGACATCGACCAGTCGCCGATCGGCCGCACGCCGCGTTCGAACCCGGCCACCTATTCGGGCCTGTTCACCCCGTTGCGGGAATTGTTCGCCCAGGTGCCTGAATCACGCGCCCGCGGCTACCAGCCCGGCCGCTTCAGCTTCAACGTGCGCGGCGGACGTTGCGAGGCCTGCGAAGGCGACGGCATGATCAAGGTGGAGATGCACTTCCTGCCCGATGTGTACGTGCCATGCGACGTGTGCCACGGCAAGCGCTACAACCGCGAAACGCTGGAGATCCACTACAAGGGCCACACCATCGCCGACGTGCTGGCGATGACGGTGGAGGACGCATTGAAGCTGTTCGAGCCGGTGCCGGTGATCGCGCGCAAGCTCGAGACACTGCGCGCGGTGGGCCTTGACTACATCAAGCTCGGACAGAGCGCGACCACCCTCTCCGGCGGTGAGGCGCAGCGCGTGAAGCTGTCCAAGGAACTGTCCAAGCGGGATACCGGCAGCACGCTGTACATCCTGGACGAGCCCACCACGGGCCTGCACTTCCACGACATCGAACAATTGCTGGACGTGCTGCACCAGCTGGTGGAACAGGGCAACACCGTGGTGGTGATCGAGCACAACCTGGATGTGATCAAGACAGCCGACTGGGTGGTCGACCTTGGCCCTGAGGGTGGCGCCGGCGGTGGCCGCATCCTGGTCAACGGTACGCCCGAGACCGTGGCGGCCACACCGTCGTCGCATACAGGTCGATTCCTGAAATCGCACCTGACGACGCGGGCCACGCCGGCAGCGGCCAGGAAAACTGGCAAGGCCGCCGTCAGCAAGGGCGCCGCCACGGGCAAGGCCGCCACAACAAAGCAAACGGCTGAGAAGAAAAGGAAGACCGCGTGACCGACGTTGCCGCGGACGACACTCCGGGCCTTCTCCACCGCGCGGTGATCGGGGTGCGCTGGCGGGACCTCGACGCCTTCAACCACGTCAACAATTCCAGCTACCTCACCTACCTTGAAGAAGCCCGCCTGCAATGGCTGCGCCATGTGCCGGGCTGGTACGACGACAACGCCGTGCCGGTGCTGGGGGCAAGTTCGCTCAACTACCGCGCACCGATCCAGTGGCCCGCGGAACTGGCGGTAGAGCTTTACTGCGAACGGCTCGGCAACAGCTCGCTCACCATCGCCCACCGCATCGTCGACGCCGCCGACCGCCATCTCCTGTACAGCGACGGCAATGTGGTACTGGTATGGATGAACCCGCACGACGGCAAACCGGTGCCGTTGCCGGCAGCCATTCGGAAGGCGGGCGAGCGCACGCTGGTCGACTGACCGTTCCTTTTGTTCATGGTCGGTCGTTATGATCGGCGGACCCGCCACGAATGGAGTTCGTCCGTGATCAAGCGATCGCTTGCCTGCCTGCTCGGCTTTCTCGCAGCCTCCCCGGCGGCGTTCGCCGCCGACGGCGTGAACCTCACGATCTATCGCGCCGACGGCGCAGAACTGTTCGGTGTCCAGGCCAACGGACCGGTGCAGGACGGCTACGCCGTGGTACACGAAAAGCGGGACATCGCGCTCACCGGCGGCACCCAGGACATCGTGCTGGGCGGCTTCCCCTATTTCCTCGACACCGAAGCATTGTCCCTGCGCTTTTCCGGCAAGGCACGCGTCGCCTCGCAGCGGCTGACGTCGGCTGCCGGCGGCAACGCCACCCTGGCGGCCATGGTGGGCAAGCAGGTGACCGTGATCGGTACCACCGGCCAGCCCATCGCGGCCGGGACCCTGTTACGCGCAGGCGACGGCTTGCAGATGCGTGACGGAACAGGCAACACCATCGTGGTCCGGGATTTTTCCGCCGTGGCATCGCAAGGTAATTTCCCCGACACCGGCGCCACCCTCACCGTGCGCGTGGCCGACGGCAGCGCCGGCAACGATGCCGCCGCGCTCGATTACCCCACCCAGGGCCTGGGCTGGCGCGCCTCCTACATCGGCACGCTCGCGGCCGGCGGCTCTTGCCGCATGAGTTTCCAGGCACGCGCCAGCGTCGCCAACCGCAGCGGCCGCGACTGGACCAATGCCCAGGTCAAGCTGGTAGCTGGATCGCCGAATATGGAGAAGCCCGTCGCCTATGCCGCCGCGCCAGCCCCGATGGTGCGCGACAAATTGTTTATGATGAACGCGCCAAGCATCGACCTGCGCCAGCAGACCCTCGGCGACTACCGCACCTACACTTTGCCCGGCGCTGTATCGCTGCCCGACGGCAGCATCAGCCAGGTGCCGCTTTACGCCACGCGCGACGTGGCCTGCGAGCGCGAGAGCGTCTACGAGTTGCCCGGCACGGGCTTCCAGCCGGGCCAGCCGATGGTCAACCGTGCCTTCAGCCTGGGCGATAGCCAGGAAGTGGCGAGCAAACTTCGCTTCGACGCCTTCGACACGCTGCCTGCCGGTTACCTGCGCGTGCTCACCGTCGACCGCGACGGCAATGCCGAACTCTTGGGCGAGACGCGCATGGCCGACACCCCCAAGGGCGAGAAGGCCAATGTTTTGCTGGGCAATGCGATCGACCTGCGTGGCAAGAACGAGTTGACGACTTTCAATGTCGACCAGGCCGCACACCACATGGATGAAGGCCGTCGGATCACCCTGAGCAATGGCGGCGACGAGGTGAAGGCGGTCACGGTGATCGCCCATCCCTATCGCTGGACCCACTGGAAGCTCGCTTCGTCATCGGCAAAGCCCACCAAGCAGACGCCGGACACGCTGGAGTTCCGCGTGGACGTGCCTGCCAATGGCAAGGCCACCCTGGACTACGCAGTGACCTATGCCTGGACGGCCGCCGACGCCCCGGCGCGTTAACCGGTATCCACCCTCAGCCATCAACGACCGACCGTACGCAAAGGACCCGCCCCATGCTCGACATCCTTCCCCAAGACGACGGCATCATCGAAATCCGCCTGGCGCGGCCGCCGGTCAACGCGCTGAACGTCGAACTGGTGCGGCTGCTGCGCCAGACGATCGAACAATGCCCGGCGCAGGGAACCCAGGGCATCGTGCTGTCGGGCACGCAGGGCATGTTCTCCGCCGGCGTGGACGTACCTTCGCTGCTCGGCGCCGACCGTGCCACGGTGCGCGAGTACTGGCGGGAATTCTTCCTGCTTTGCGGGGCCCTGGCGAACTCGCCGCTGCCGCTGGTGGCGGCCGTCACCGGACACAGCCCCGCTGGCGGCGCGGTGCTGGCATTGTTCTGCGACTACCGCGTGATGGCGCACGGGCCCTATCGCATCGGCCTCAACGAGGTACAGGTTGGCTTGTCGGTACCTGACGCGATCCAGGTTGCGCTGCGTCGCGTGGTGGGCCCCTATCGCGCCGAACGCCTTCTGGTGGCCGGAGCCATGCTCGATGCCGAGCAGGCGCTGGCCGTGGGCTTCGTTGACGAACTCTCCGGCCTGGAACAGGTCAATACCCGCGCCCACGTCTGGCTGCGGGAACTCCTCGCCCTCCCCCGCCAGGCCATGCTCCGCACACGCGCACTGGCGCGTGCGGATCTTGCCGCTACCTTCGCCGATGTCGACGCCCTGCCACTGGATGGGTTCCTTGATGATTTCTTCAGCGAGGAAACACAGGCCACGCTTGCAGCGCTGGTCGCACGCCTGAAGGGGCCGCGCTAACCGCGCGCGACGGGCCGGTCCGGGTCGCTCGACCAGCCGCTCCACGACGGCGCGAACAGGCGTGAGCCTTCCAGGCCCGCCTGGGCCATCGCCAGCACGTTGTGGCAGGCCGTGACACCCGATCCGCACATGTGCACCACGTCACCCGGGTGGCGGTTTCCCAACAACGTTTCGAACGACTGGCGCAGTTCCGCGGAAGTGCGCCAGCGCCCATCGATGAGGTTCTGGTCGAAGGGGCGGTTCAGCGCGCCTGGCACGTGGCCGGCGACCGCATCGATGGGTTCAACCTCGCCCAGGTAACGCGGGCGGGCGCGGGCATCCACCAGCACGGCGTGGTTCTCCGCCATCAGGTGGGTAAGTTCGTCGGCATCCACCAGCAGGTCCGTGTCGAAGGCGATATCCAAGTGGGTGTCCGCAGGCTTCGGGATATCGGTGGACAAGGGTTGCCCCGCCGCCGTCCAGGCCTGGATCCCGCCATCAAGCACGGAGGCCGGTACTCGGGCCATCACCAGCAGCCACCACAGGCGCGCCGCTGCCAACGCGCCGCCTGCCCCGTCGTAAGCCACCACGTGCCGGCCCGGCAGCCAGCCCCACGCCGACAGGCGCGCGGCAAACTGGGCGGCCGCCGGCAGCGGATGCCGGCCTGCATGCGCGGCATCCGAGCCATGGTCGGAAAGGTCGCGATCAAGGTGGGCATAGACCGCGCCGGGCAGGTGGCCGGCCCGGTAGGCGGCCTCGCCCGCCGCGGGATCGGCCAGCTCGAAGCGGCAGTCAACGAAGAGTGGGCTGTGCAGGCCGGCCGCGGTGCCGGCATCGATCACGGGTGCAATGCTCATGCGTGGCCCATCCGTCGTAGCAGGTTCAGCACAATGGCCGCCGTCGCACCCCAGATGCGATGGCCGGCATGGACGAATTCAACCATGTCCCGCCGGTGGCCACGATAGTCCATGGTATAGCGGCGCAGGTTCGCAGGATCCACCAGGAAGTCCAGGGGCACCTCGAAGATCTCCGCCACTTCGCCCGGCGCTGGATGCAACCGCGCGGCGGCGTCGATCCGCGCCACCACCGGCGTGATCACGAAGCCACTGATGGTTTCGTACCGATCGAGGAAACCCAATGGCCGAACGGCCGTTCGGTGCAGGCCGATTTCCTCTTCGGCTTCGCGCAGGGCGGCGTCCACCACGTTGGCATCGCCCTCATCGACGCGTCCACCGGGAAGCGCCACTTGTCCGGCGTGATCGCTCAAGGTGTGCGTACGCACGGTGAGCACCAGGCGCTGCTGGCGATCGTCGCGGAAGCCCAGCATCACCGCCGCCGGCGCGCGCGGCGACTCGCCCAGGAGGTCGGCCATATCGGCGTGGTTCCATCCTGGACCTGCCGGCGGCGCATCCAGCGGAAGCAGCGCGCGCGCCAGTGAATCGCGGTCGCCGTCCATCAGTGCGTTTCCCGCGAGGGCAATATGTTGTCCATCAGATGGCGGCGCTCGCCATCGCTCATGCTGCGCCAGCGCGCTATCTCGTCGCCCGTGCGCAGGCAGCCTTCGCAAAGGCCACGCGCATCGAGCCGGCAAATGCCGGTGCAGGGTGAAAGAATGGCTGGCGCGAGGGAGTCGGTCATCGACCGTGAATAATATCGCGTTTCGCCTAAAGGCGCGCTTACTGCTTGATTTGCAGCAATTCGATCTCGAAAACGAGGGCTTCGTTCGGGCCGATGCGCGGCAACTCACCCCGCTCGCCATAGGCCAGCGATGCGGGGATCACCACGCGCCAGGTGTCGCCCACCTGCATGCGGGGAATGACATCCTGCCAGCCGCGGATCACCTGGTTCACGGTGAAAGTCACCGGGTTGCCATGCGCCCATGAACTGTCGAATTCCGTACCGTCGACCAGCGCGCCGCGGTAATTCACCGTGACGGTACTGTCCACGCGGGGATGCACGCCACCGGCGCCGTTCTTGATCACCGCATACTGGATACCCGAAGGCAGGGTGACCACGCCCGGCTGCGCCTTGTTGCGCGCCAGGTACTGCGCGCTTTTGCGGGCGTTGTCCTGGCCGATGCGCTGGAACTCGGCCAATGCATCGTTGTGCTGGCGGGTGTCGTAGGCGATCAGCTGGTCGTGCATCTGCTGCATCGGCACGGTGGGATTGCGCTTGGCGTAGCCATCCTGCAACGCGCGCACCAGCGTGGCGATGTCGATATCCGGGCTGCCGGCGCGGGCGAACTGCGCACCGATCTGATAGCCGATGGCATAGGACAACTTGCCCTTCTCAATCGCGGTGGCCGGTGGTGCCGGCGCTGCCTTCGATGCGGCTTGCTGGGCGTGCACGGGGGCCATCCCCAATACCAGGCAAGGCAGCAACCAACGCAGTCGTGACATTCGAACCTCCACTCTCGCCCTTGGGGGCGACGGCACAGCATAAGCGATCCGTCGATGGTCTTGGAAAGCTTAGGCGCCGGAAGGTTCCCGC
>NZ_DATHFX010000354.1:0-20912 GCF_035317885.1 Pinirhizobacter sp. | reverse complement strand
ACGCCGATGGCGGCATCGGCGCCGGACACCAGGGCGCGTACCAGGCTGGACTTGCCCACCGAGATATCGCCGAACACCGCCACGTGCACCTGGCCGCCCTCGCGCCTGCGATCGAGCTCGGCCAGTTCCGCGCGAGCCCCGGGTGCCGCCGTGCCGCTGGATTCCAGCGCCTGGATGCGCGCCTGCAACGCGGGCCGGTCGGGCACGACGCGCGAAGGACGCGGACGCGCCGGGCGCCACAGCCACCACGCGGCGGCACCGGTAGCGATGAGGCCCGCAACCACCAGCACGCCGATCACCCACTGCCAGGCCACCGGTAACGCCGCCACCTCGCGTGCCAGCGTGATCGCCCGCGCGGCGATCAGCAGCAACAGCAGCACCATCGCCGCGGCCGCCACGATGGCAAACAGCCGTCCTAGGCGCATGGGCGTGCGCCTGTATTCGTCGTGCGCTGGGGAAAGGTTCGGTTCGCGTCCATCCCGGCTGATGATAGTCTGCGCGCGGCGCCCAACGAACATGGATGATCACGTGGCCCGATGGATCCTGGCCGGCCTGCTGGCCTGTCTTTGCCTTGCCGGCGTGAAGGCGACCGATGCCATCGTCGCTGCGCCCGCCGATGCCGCCGCGGCGATGCAACACAAGATGCAGTTCCGCCATTTCGCGATGGCCGACGGTTTGCCCTCGCGCAAGCTTCGTGCCCTGGTGCAGGACACCACCGGATTCCTCTGGATCGGCTCCGACGCGGGCCTGGCGCGCTTCGATGGCATCGAATTCGACGTCTTCCGGCGCGAGGCGGGTGTTGCCGGATCGATCGGCGGCAATCGCTTCGACGCCCTGACGGTGGACCGCGCCGGACGTGTGTGGGCGGGCGGCATCGGTTCGGGACTCAGCCGCCGCAATGCCGATGGCAGTTTCACCACGTGGCGCCACGTGGAAGGGGAACCCCGCAGCCTGGCCGACGACGACGTGCAGGCACTGGCCGCGGGTATCGATGGCGGGGTGTGGATCGGTACCCGGCACCGCGGCTTGCTTCGCCTGCCGCCGGAAGGAGGATGGCCCGAGCCCGTGGCTTTTTCCTCTCCGGCAACACGCGGGCCCGGCCCGGGGGAAGTCAATGCCCTGCACGTGGATGGCGATGGCGCGCTGTGGATGGGAGGCACCCACGGCCTGGGACGCAGGGACGCCCGGGGCTACTGGACATGGCTTGAGTTCCCCGGTGGCCCGCCACCTGTCGTCCATGCCCTGGACGTGGATGCCGGTGGCATGCGTGTTGCCAGCGAGCGGGGTCTGTTCGTCGTCAACGGTGATCATTTGCAGTTGGTCGAAGGAACAGCAGGACGGCAGGTAACGGCCAGTCTTCGCGACTCGCAGGGGACACTCTGGATCGCCCTGGCCGGTGCCGGCCTGCTGTTGCTCGAGCCAGGGGGGCAGGCAGTCCAGGTGTCGCCGCGGCCGTTCCTCCCTCACGGGCTTCCTGGCCGCCACGTCGCACGCCTGCTGGAGGATCACGAGGGCGGCATCTGGTGTGCGCTCACCGATGGCGGCCTGGCCTATGTCGGTCCGGGGTGGGGACGCTTCTTCCTGTTGACCCATGTGCCCGACGAACCGTTTGGCCTGCCGCGCCGCGCGGCCAGTGCGGTAGCTACTGCCCGCAACGGCGATGCCTGGGTGGGTGGCATGCACGGCTGGATCGCGCGCATGTCGGTGGCTTCCGAAGCCGTGCTCGAACGCCTGCCGGACATTGGTGCAAGGGTGGATGCCTTGCTGGAGGCCGCCGACGGCACGTTATGGATCGGCACCGCGCGTGGCTTGATGGTGCGGCGTCCGGGCGCAGGCGTGGCCACTATCGTCGCGGGGCCTGCTGAAGCGGTGACCGGCCTTGTCGAATCGCCGTCCGGGACGGTGTATGCCAGTACGCGCAACAGTGGTGTGTGGAAGCTTGAGCGGGGTCAGGCGCGTGCGTCGGCCTTGACGGCGCCCCGTTCGAGTATCCATGACGATACACGGCAGTTGTTGATGGTGGGCGCCTCGCCATGGCGTGCCGGCAGCAACGGCTTGCAATGGCTTCCACCCGGTGCACGCCGTTTCGAACCGGTGCCCGGCGTGGACCCGGGTGCGGTCGACGCCATGGCCATCTCGGACGATGACCTCTGGGTGGCCCGCGCCGACAGTCTCCAGCGCTATCGCTGGCGGAACGGACATGCAGTGAAACTTCAGTCGATCGACCAGGCCGCCGGCTGGCCGCGCACCGACGTCCTTTCCATCGGCGTGGGACCGCGCATGCACGTCTGGGGTCTGGGCGTGGCCGGGCTGTGGACCTATGCGCCGGAAACTGGCGAAGCCAGGACACTCGGGCTTAGCGATGGACTCTTCAGCGCCGAGTTCACCAATGGGACCACGGCTGTGCTGGCCAATGGCATCATCCTCGGCGCCACCCTCGATGGCGTGCTGGGTTTCGATCCCTCGGCGCCGGTGTCCGTTGTCCCGGCGCCGCCGATGACCGTGCGCTCGATCTCCATCCGCCGGGACAACCGGCGAATCGACCTGCCGCTGGATGGCCGGCCGCTGCACCTGGGCTGGCGCGATCGCGAGCTTACGATCCAGGTTCGCGCCTTGTCGTTCGTGGACGGAGGCGCCAACCGCTATCGGTTCCGGCTCAATGGGCAGGACGAGCCCTGGCTCGATACCGGCCATCGCAGCTTCAGGGAGTTCGCGCAACTGGATGCCGGTCGCCACCAGCTTTGGGTGGAGGGGGCCGCCCCCCATGGTCCGTGGGGAGCGCTGCCACGGCCTGTGGAAGTGATCGTCGAGCGGACGCCGTGGACGCGGCCCTGGGCGTGGGTGGCCTATGTCCTGGCTGCGTGTCTGTTGGCGTGGACCGTGGTGTTGCGAACGCGAAGCGCGATGGACCGACGGATGCAGGTGCGGCTTGCCCGCCAGGCACGCCAGCTGGCCGAAGAGGCCAACGACGCCAAGACAAGCTTCATCGGCGTACTCGGCCACGAATTGCGTACGCCGATGACGGGTGTGCTTGGCATGGCGGAATTGCTGGCATCCACGCCACTGACCTCCGTGCAGGCCGGGTACGTCCGCGCCATGCGGCAATCCGGACGGCTGTTGTTGCGGCTGCTGGACAATGTGCTGGACCTGACCCGCCTGGGATTGGCGCGGCTGGAACTGGAGAACGCAGCCTTCGACCCGGCGGCGCTCATGGCCGACACCGTGGCTGTCGAACGACCGCTGGCCACAACGCGAGGTCTGCGGCTGCTGGCCTCGTTGCCGCCTTCAGGCCTGCGCCGCAGGGTAGGCGATGAGGCGCGCGTACGGCAGATCCTGTTGAACCTGGTCAGCAATGCAGTGAAGTTCACCGAGCATGGGCAGGTGACGGTATGCGGGCACGACGGGCCGGCGGGCCTGGTATTCACCGTCGCCGACACCGGCCCCGGCATTGCCGCACATGATCGCGAGCGCTTGTTCCAGCGTTACGAGCAGGCGCGGACGCGGCAACGTGCCCACGGCTTCGGCCTGGGACTGGCGATCTGCCGGGAACTGGCCACGCTGATGGGCGGCGGCATCGAGCTGGACTCGACACCGGGACAGGGTTCGATCTTCACCGTGCACCTGCCGCTTCCCGAGGCGCCGGACAGTGCCGTGGCTGCGGGCCAGCAAAGAGCCGAAGCCGCAGCGAATGCCGGGCGCATACTCCTGGTAGAGGACGACGCTACCGTCGCCGCGGTGATCGCGGGGCTACTGCGCCAATCCGGTCATGCGGTGACCTGCGCCTCGCACGCGCTCGACGCCATGGGCTGCATGGAAGACGCCGTCTTCGACGTGGTCGTGCTGGACCTGGACCTCCCTGGCATCGATGGCTTCGGCCTGGCCCGCTGGCTTGGCCTGCGGCAACCATCGCTACCGATCCTCGCCGTGAGTGCCCGTTCGATGGGTGATGAGGAAGAGCGCGTGGCCGCGGCCGGCATGCGGGGCTTTGCGCGCAAGCCCGTGGATGCGGTGATGTTGCAGCGCCTCCTGGCCGGCCTGGATCAGCTTTAAGTTACATGTCGTGCTTGGCGACTTCGAAGCCCAGGCGCTTGTACTCGGTCCAGCGCTTGCGCGAACCCTCGCGCTCAGCGGAGTCGGCGGCCACCACCTCGAGCACGCGGTCGAAGTTTCCCGGGGCGCAGGCATCGCGAAGGTTGATCACCAGCGCCCGGTCGGCGGTGTCCACGCCAGGTGGCGCGATCAGCACGGCGGTGTCGGCGTCGTCGTCATCGCCCGCCAGCTGGTGCGGAATGAAGGCGTCGTCGTCGAACGACCACAAGAGGTCGTCCAGCGCCTCGGCCTGGGCGAAGTCACGTGCCAGTACCAGGGTGAACTGTTTCGCCGCCAGCGCCTTGCGCGCCAGTTCGCACACCAGCAGCAGCGGTTCTTCGCGGAACCGCGGCTTATCGATGAGGTAGAAGTCGGCGCGCGGCATCGATCAGGCTTGGCCTGCGCGGTGGATCAGCCACTGCACCAGCATCGGCACGGGGCGGCCGGTGGCCAGGCCCTTGCGGCCCTCGTCCCAGGCCGTGCCGGCGATGTCCAGGTGCGCCCAGCGGCGGCCTTCGGTGAAGCGGGCGAGGAAACAGCCGGCGGTGATCGCGCCGCCGAACTTGCCACCGATGTTGGCGACGTCGGCGAAGCCGGATTCCAGCCCGCTTTGGTATTCGTCCCACAGCGGCAGGCGCCAGCCGCGGTCGAGGGTGGCTTCGCCCGCGGCGATGATCTCGGCGGCGAGGTCATCGTGCTTGCTCATCACGCCCGTGGCGTGCTTGCCCAGTGCGACCACGCAGGCGCCGGTAAGGGTGGCCGCGTCGATGATCACGGCCGGGTCGAAGCGGTCGCCTGTGTAGGTAAGGGCGTCGCACAGGATCAGGCGGCCTTCCGCGTCGGTATTGAGCACCTCGATGGTGAGGCCTGAAAGACTCGTCAGTACGTCGCCCGGGCGATAGGCCGAACCGTCGGGCATGTTTTCCACTGCCGGTACCACGCACACCAGGTTCACGGGGAGGCCCAGTTCCACCGTGGCGACGAACGCGCCGAGCACGCCGGCGGCGCCGCACATGTCGAACTTCATCTCTTCCATGCCCGCGCCAGGCTTCAGGCTGATGCCGCCGGTGTCGAAGGTGATGCCCTTGCCGACGAAGGCATAGGGCTTCTCGCCCTCGGCCCCGCCGTGGTACTGCAGCACGATCAGCTTGGGCGCGTTGGCCGAGCCACGGGCGACCGCCAGCAGTGAGCCGAAGCCGAGTTTTTCCATTTCGTCGCGTTCGAGAACTTCACACTCGACGTTCACCCGGCGATCGGCGAACTCGCGTGCCTGGTCGGCAAGATAGGCGGGGTTGCAGATATTCGGCGGCAGGTTGCCCAGTTCGCGCGCCAGGCGGGTGCCGGTGGCGATCGCGGCCGCCTCAACGAGGCCGCGTTCGCCCGCTGCCTCGGCCGTGATGGTCACGGCGACGAGTTCGGGCGTTTTCTTCGCGTCCTTCGGCTTGAAGGTGGCGGTGTAGCGGTAGGCGGCGTGGTCGAAGGCCAGGGCGGCGGTGCGGGTGCGCCAGGCGATGTCGCGGCCGGGCACGTCGATTTCGGCCAGGTGCACGACGGCGCTTTCCACCGGCAGGCGGCCCACCGCGCGGGCAGCCTCCAGGCAGACCTTCTGGTAGCGCTGGGCGTCGAAGCCCTTCTGCGCGCCCAGCCCAACCACCACCACGCGTTCGGCCGGGGCGTCGACCGGGGCAAAGAGGACCACCGCGGTACCGGCCTTTCCGGTGATGTCCCCGGACTCGACCATGCGCTTGACGGCGCCACCGCAGGCGACGTCCAGCCGGGCCGCGGCGCTGGTGAGCACACCGTGCTCAAATACGCCGACGACGGCGCAGGGCGTGGGGCTGGCGTCGGGGAGGCCGGAACCAAGGCTGAACTGAAGCGTCATCGAAAACTGTCCTGCGCGAACCCGCCGATGCCCTGACAGGATAGACTTTACGTTTGCCGCCCCATTGGGCACGGCGCTAACCGTACATTCTAACGCTTGAGCATCCTCGACCGCTATTTCCTCCGCGAACTGGCCTACAGCATCGCCGCGACCGCCATCGTGCTGTTGGTGATCCTGGCCGGCGGCACCTTTGCGCGCGTGCTGGCCCAGGTGGCCAACGGTACCTTCCCCCCCGGCATCATGTTCCAGGTGCTGGGCCTGCGCATGGCCGACGCGCTGTCGGGCATGCTGCCCCTGGCCGCCTTCCTGGGCACCCTGGTGGCGCTGGGACGGATGTACCGCGAAAGCGAAATGCACGTGCTTTCGTCCTCGGGCATGGGGGCGATGGGCCTGGTCCGGCCGATTGCGGCGCTGGCCGTCATCACCGCGCTCATTGTCGGCACGGTGGCGATCTGGCTCGGCCCGCTGGCCAGCCGCACGTCCGACCAGATGATCACCGACGCCAACCGTTCGGTGATCGCCGCGGGCCTCGATGCCGGCCGCTTCACGGCGCTGCCGGGCAAAGGCGGGGTGATCTTCGTCGATACGCTCAGCCGGGACGGCAGCAAGCTTGGCCATACCTTCCTGGCCAAGGACGTGATCACCTCCAAGGGCGTGCACGTGGTGCGCCTGGTGACCGCCAACAGCGGCCAGATGTACCAGGAAAGCGACGGCGACGGCCGCTTCATCGCCCTGCATACCGGCTGGCAGTATGAAATTCCCCTTGCGGGAGACAACTGGCGGCGCATGCGCTTCGAGCAGAACGATTCATCCCTTTCCGCGGTCACGGCCGACGACGATGACGACGACCCGGTCCACTCGATGAGCTTCGGTGATCTGAGCAAGGCCACCACCACCGAGGCCCACGCCGAGATCGCCTGGCGCATCGCCGCGCCCGTCACCGCGCTGGTGCTGCTGATGCTGGCAACGCCGCTGTCGCGGCAGTCGCCCCGCGAGGCGCGCTACGGGCGCCTGATGATCGCGGTGCTCAGCTACTTCCTGTACCTGGCCCTGATGCAGATCATCCGCACCATGATCATCAAGGGCACCCTGCATACCTCGGCACCGATGTGGACGATCCACGTGATCATCTTCGGTACCGCGGCGTGGTTCTTCACCCGCCAGTACGCGCCACGCAAGGTCCGCAAGCCGGTCGCGACGGCACCGGCGGTGGGCGCATGATCTCCCTGCGAATCAAGCGCGCCGACCGCCTCGTGGCCATGAGCGTGCTCGGCACGCTGGTCGTGGTCTGGCTGATCCTGGTTGGTTTCGACGCGCTGCTGCAGTTCGGCAAACAGCTGGGCAAGCTCGACAAGAACGGTTTCACCGCCACCCAGGCAGCGGCGTACATCCTTCTTACCATCCCGCGCCGCCTGTACGAATACTTCGGCAACGCTGCCCTCATCGGCGGCCTGCTGGGACTGGGCGGCCTGGCATCCAGTGGTGAGCTCACTGCGCTTCGCGCGGCGGGCATGTCGAAGCTGCGCATTGCCGTGTCGGTGACCGGCGTGGTGGCCCTGCTCACCCTTGGCGTGGTGATCCTGGGCGAAACCCTGGCCCCGGTAGGCGACCAGCGAGCCCAGGCGATGATGGTTCGCTACAAGTCCTCGAACCTGGGCCTTACCACCGATAGCGGCCTGTGGGCGAAGGACGGCCTTAGCATCATCAATGCGAAAAACGCACGCCTGCTCACCGACAATACGCTCGGCGCCGGCGTGCAGCTGGACGACGTGCGCGTGGTGCACCTGACCGACGATGGGCAGGTGTCCAGCTTCGATCATGCCCGCCTGGCCGAGCACGATGGGGTGAAGTGGACGCTGAAAGACGTACGCAGCACGACCCTCGATGCCACGGGCGTACACAGCAGTACCGTTCCGGTGAAACCGTGGGATACCAAACTCGATGCCCGCGTGCTGGAACAATCCGTGGTGCAGGTGGACAACCTCTCCATGCACGACCTGCGGCAGAACATGGCCTACATGGAAGCGAACGGCCAGAACCCTGGTTCATTCGCCGTGGCGTTCTGGGGCAGGGCGCTCTACCCCCTTACCGTGCTGGTGCTGGTGCTGTCGGCCATGCCCTTCGCCTTCGGCGCCCTGCGTTCGGGCGGCATGGGCAAGCGCATCTTCATCGGCATGCTCTTCGCCATCGGCTGGTACTTCTTCCAGAAAGCGGTGGTGAGCTTCGGTACCGTCTACGGCGTGCATCCGCTGGTGGCCAACCTGGCGCCCACGGTGCTGCTGGCCGTGGGCGCCACGCTGTACTTCCGCAAGCACGGCTAGCCCTCACTTGTCCCGGGGTCCGGTCCGGGGTCAGAGTGGAACTCTGACCCCCAACCTCAAGCCTCGCTAGCCGCTCCGACCGCCGAGCAGCGAGCTCGCGTTGTGGTCCAGGAACAGGTAGCCGTTACCGCGGGCGGTGAGCAGGGGGAGGGGCAGGCCGCTGCGGTCATGCACCTTGCGGCGCAGGCGGAACACCAGCATCTCAAGTCGGCGCCGGGCATTGGCGGGATCGCCGTCGTCGAGGGCCCGCATGAGATCCTCGCGGGAGAGCGGCGAACCGCCGGCATCGATCAGCGCGGCCAGCACGGCGCGTTCGGTGGACGTAAGGGCGATGGCCTGCTCGTCGGGCGTGAGCAGGCACCAGCCGGCGGAGTCCAGGCGCCAATGACCGCCCGTGGTGGCCGGCGCGGATTCCGTGGCCGATGTCGACGGCCCGATGGCGGGTTCCGCGGCATCCATGCGCCGGGCCAGGCCGCGCACCGTGGCAATCACGGTATCGGCGTCGGCACTATCGACAACCCAGGCATCGGCGCCCCAATCCACCACCTGGCTGGGCGAGAACATGCCGTGGCGGGCGACGCCTGCCACGATCCCCACCGTCGACGCGTCGCGCAGATTACGCACCAGCGGCGCGCCGTCATCGTCGATCGCCGCGGCATCGACCAGCACGATGTCCATGCGCCGGCCCAGCAGGAGCCGGTAGAGCGCGCAGGAAGAGTGCACCAGGTCGAGCGTGATGCCAGCGCCGGCCATGCGGGCGGGAAGTTCGCGTGGAAAGGCGTTGTTACCTGGGCAGGCGTGCAACACCACGCGTGGCGTAGGCAAGCTGATGTGACTGGCTGGAATCATTGGCATCGTTCCCTCGATGATCGGTGATCGGCTTCCGTGCCGAGGGGTGTTTATAGCAGTACTCGCGGCCCCGGGGTATCGGGCAACGCCGCGCGGGCCATGGCCGGCTACCGTGCATGCCTTCTGGCACTGTGTCGTAGGTCATGGTCATCCCTAGGGTGGGAAGATCACCCAAGGGAGCCTAGGCCCATGCGTCCTCTCGTCCGTCCGTTCGTCCTTACCCTTCTCGCTGCATGTTGCGGCGCGGCATTGGCCGCCACACCCGAACCCGCGCCGCTCGCCCGCCTGCCGGCGTGGGCAACGCCGGAGGCCTATACCCTGTCCTTCAAGGTAGATCCGAAGGAAACCAACTACAGCGGCAGCAGCACCATCAAGGTCAAGCTGTCGCAGGCGTCCGATCACCTGTGGCTGCATGGCCGCGACCTCACCGTGAGCAAGGTCGTGGTGACCGGTGCAGACGGTAAAGCGCATGAAGGCAAGTACGTCGCGGTGGCACCGAAGGAAGGCGTCTCCCGCATCGACTTCGGCAGCACGTTGAAGCCGCAGGAAATCACCCTCGCCATCACCTTTACCGCGCCGCTCAACCAGCAGTTGCAGGGCCTGTACAAGGTGACGCACGAGGGCGTGCCCTATGCGATGACGCAGATGGAGCCGGTGAGCGCGCGCTTCGCTTTCCCGGGCTTCGACGAACCCTCCTTCAAGACGCCGTTCAACCTCAGCCTTACCGTGCCCGCCGACGACCAGGCCGTGGCCAACACCAGTGCGGTAAAGGAAGAAAAGGCCGGCGACGGCTGGAAGAAGGTGACCTTCGCCAGGACCGAACCGCTGCCGACGTACCTGGTCGCCTTCGGCGTCGGCCCCTGGGACATCGTCAAGGGTCCGGACATCGCCGCAACCAAGTACCGCGACCATGCCACCCCGCTGCGCGGCATCGCCGCCAAGGGCGAGGGCCACCGCATGCAGCATGTGCTGGGCGAAACGCAGTCGATCATCCATACGCTCGAGGACTACTACGGTTTCGGCTATCCATTCGACAAGCTGGACCTCCTGGCCGCCCCGGACTTCTCCGCAGGCGCCATGGAGAACGCCGGCCTCGTGACCTTCCGCGACTGGCTGCTGCTGATCGATCCGGATTCCCCGGCGCAGTACGTGCGCGGTTCCTTCAACGTCAACGCGCACGAACTCGCCCACCAGTGGACGGGCGACACCGTCACCATGACGTGGTGGAACGATATCTGGCTGAACGAGGCCTTCGCCACCTGGATGCAGCAGAAGGTGACGCAGAAGGTGCATCCGGAATACCGCGCCGATCTTGACCGTATCCGCGGTGCGCAGGGTGCGATGAACAACGACGCATTGGTGAGCGCGCGCAAGATCCGCCAGGAAATTACCGGTAACGGCGATATCGAAACCGCCTTCGACGGCATCACCTACCAGAAGGGTGCCGCGGTGCTGGGCATGTTCGAAGGCTACGTGGGCGAGCCGATCTTCCAGAAGGGCATGCGCGCATATATCCAGGACCACAAGTTCGGCAATGCCAGCGCCGACGACCTGGTGGAATCGATCCGCAAGGCCGCCGACAAGGGCGAGGACTTCCGCAAGGCGTTCAAGAGCTTCCTTGACCAGTCCGGCGTGCCGTACGTGCAGACCAAGGTGTCCACCGAAGGCGGCAAGACGGTGCTGCACCTGACGCAAAGCCGCTACCTGCCCACCGGCAGCACCGGCGACCGCAACCGCGTGTGGGGCGTGCCGGTATGCGTGCGCTATGGCACGGCGTCGGGAAGCAAAGTCAGCTGTGAGCTGCTGGACAAGGCCACCGGCACGATCACCCTGGAAGGCGCATCCTCGCCCACCTGGGTGCTGGCCAACGCCAACGCCAGCGGCTACTACCGCTTCAGCATCGACAAGGCGGACCTCCCGCCGCTGGTGAAGGTGGCTTCGTCGCTGAGCGACGGCGAGCAGCTGGTGTACGCCGATGCATTGGACGCCGGCTTCAACCAGGGCGACCTCGATGCCCATGACGTGCTTGTGGGCCTGAAGCCGCTGACGATGAGCAAGACGCGTGAAGTGGCCGCCGTGCCGACCATGATGCTCAGCCAGTTCTACTATCGCCTGGCCAAGACCGACGCACAGCGCGCGGCGGTGGTGAAGTATGCGAAGGACGCCTACCTGCCGCGCATGGAGCAGCTCGGTTACAAGCGCAAGACGGGTGAGCCGGATGGCGATTCCCTGCAGCGTGCTGCGCTGGCCGAGTTCCTCGGCGGCGACATGCGCATTGCTGAAGTCCGCAAGGCCCTGCTGGCGCAGGGTGACGCGGCGCTGAAGCCGAAGGCCGATGGCCGCCTGGACCTCGGCGCGGCCGATCCGGACCTGCTGGGCGCGGCGCTGGGCGTGGCTGCGCAGGAACACGGCAAGCCGGCGGTGGATGCGCTGATCGCCGAGCTGCCGAAGAACAGCGACCCACAGCAGCGCAATGCGATCCTGGCGGGCCTGGCCGAGACCAGCGATGTCGCGCAGCTCAACCGCGTGCGTGACTACGCCCTTACCAAGGACGTCAAGGTCGGCGAGATGGCGGCGCTGCTGCGTGGCGGCCGCGAAACCCGTGCCCAGCGCGACGCCCTGTGGAACTGGGCCACCACGAACTACGACAAGATCGTGGCCCGTACCGGTAGCTTTGCCGGCGGCGCACTGCCGCGCCTGATGGGCGGTGGTGGTTGCTCGGAAGAAGAAGCCACGCGCCTGCAGGATTTCTTCGCCACCCGTGCGAAGAATATCTCCGGCGCCGAGCGCGGCCTGGCGCAGACCACCGAAGGCACGAAGCTGTGCGCGGCAGGCATCGCCAAACAGGATCCGACCGCGCTAACGCGCTAAGGCGAGAACGGGACCGGAATACGGGGCGCTTCGGCGCCCCGTTTTTTTTGTCCCTGCCTTGGTACGCGTCGGTACAATGCGCCCATGAATCGACCCGGTCCCACCGTCCGCGACGCCCTGTCGGCGGCTACCGAGCAACTGGGCGGCCGGGCCGATGCTGAGTTGCTATTGCTTCACGTCCTGGTCAAATCGCGCAGCTGGCTGTTCGCCCACGGCGATGATCCGCTGCCCGCCGATGCCGGCGTGGTGTTCGACCGCGCGGTGGCCCGGCGGCTGCAGGGCGTGCCTATCGCCTACATCACCGGTCGCCAGGGGTTCTGGTCACTCGACCTGGAAGTCACGCCCGATACCCTCATCCCCCGGCCCGAGACCGAGCTGCTGGTGGAAGCGGCGCTTGCCTGCGCGCCCGGCGATGCGCCGTGGCGGATCGTCGACCTGGGTACCGGAAGCGGAGCGATAGCCCTGGCGCTGGCCCGCGAACGGCCCCATGCTCATGTGGTGGCGGTGGATACCAGTGCGGCAGCGCTCGACGTCGCCCGACGCAATGCCCGAAGCCATGGCCGGAGTGTGAGCTTTGTCCACGGCCACTGGCTCGATGCGGTGGCAGGCGAACGCTTCGACCTCATTGTCTCCAATCCTCCCTATATCCAGGCGGGCGATCCGCACCTGGCGGCGTTGTCGCATGAGCCGTCCACGGCGCTGGTGGCCGGTGTCGATGGTCTGGACGATATCCGGCTGATCGTCCGGGGCAGTCCCGACGCACTGCATCCCGGCGGCTGGTTGCTTCTCGAACACGGCTGGGACCAGGGGCAGGCGGTGCGCGCCCTGTTTGGCGAAGGCTGGCAACAGGTGGAAACGCTTTGCGACCTGGAAGGCCGCGAGCGGGTTACCCGCGCACGCTACGGCGATCGATAGCGCGAGCATCGGGGGAAAGCCTGTCAGAAGAAGCCTTGATGTTTGTCGGCGGCGTGACGCCGGTCACGAATGGAAAGGATTCCCGCTTGATCGACACACGACAGCCACGCGATGGTCGTTCGGACACGATCTCGATAAAAGGATTTAGCCATGCGTATCGTCCTGCCAATGGTCGCCTCGTGCGCGATGCTGTTCAGTGGACTTGCCTGCGCCGCGGGCGCGGTCAACAGCGAAGCCCCCGGCGCGGCCGCCGGCCTGCGGAACATCGCGTACTTCGCCCAATGGGGAATCTACGCCCGCAACTACCACGTCAGGGATATTGATCTCAGCGGTTCGGCGTCGAAGCTCACGCACATCAACTATGCCTTCGCCAACGTGCGCAATGGTGTCTGTGAGGTCGGGCGTACCCAGCCCACCAACCCAACCACGGGTGAAGGCGGCGACGCCTGGGCCGACTACCAGAAGGGTTACAGCGCCGCCGATAGCGTCGCCGGCGTTGCCGATGGCTGGGACCAGCCGCTGAAGGGCAACTGGAACCAGCTGCTGCAACTGAAGAAGAAATATCCGCACCTGAAGGTGCTGGTGTCGCTGGGTGGATGGACCTGGTCGCGTGGCTTCTCGCACGCGGCACGGCCTGAGAACCGCCAGCGCTTCGTCGCCTCGTGCATTGATGCCTACATCAGGGGCAACCTGCCCCGCGTGGGCGACGCTGGCGGGCCGGGCGCCGCGGCCGGGGTCTTCGATGGCATCGATGTCGACTGGGAATATCCGGCCGCGCCAGGCATCGACGACACCTCGCATTCGGCCGCCGACACCGAAAACTTCACCGCCCTGATGGCGGAGTTCCGGCGCCAGCTCGACGCCGTGCAGCCTGGGTTGCTGCTCACCGTCGCCGTGGGCGCGGGTGTCGACAAGATCCGCGTCACCCGCCCTGGCGACTACAGCAGGTACCTGGATTTCATCAACGTCATGACGTACGACTTCCACGGCGGCTGGGAAGGCAACACCAACTTCCACTCACCGCTGTACGGCACGCCCGCTGATCCCTCCGTGGGCGATGTCCGCCGCTACAACACCCACGATGCCATCCAGGCCATGAAAGCCGCCGGCGTTCCCGCTGCGCAGCTCAATCTGGGCATCGGCTTCTATGGCCGTGGCTGGACGGACGTATCGCCGGCCGCCAATGGTCTTTACCAGGCCGGACGCCCGGCACAAGGCACCTACGAAGCAGGTATCGAGGACTACAAAAAGCTTGCGGTACTTGGTTATCCAGGTTATCGCGACAGCACGGCCGGCGCTCACTGGATCTACGCCAACGGTAAGTTCTGGAGCTACGACGATCCAGCCAATATCGCGCTGAAGATGCGCTACGTGCGCGACCAGGGGCTGGGCGGTGCGTTCTCGTGGGAACTCAGCGGCGACGACACCCGCGGCACGCTCGTGCAGGCGATGAGCCAGGGCCTGGGCCCACGGTAAGGCTCGATGAGGTTGGGGGTCAGAGTGAATACCCTGACCCCGTTTCCCTTAGCGACTCAGCCGGTGCTGGCGACTTCCGCGGGCATCAGATTGACGAAGCGCGTGCGGATGGCATGGCGGATGCCGGGAAGGTCCAGGCCCGCCATGCTCAGCACTTCTTCGCGCGAGCCATGTTCCAGATAGGCATCGGGCAGGCCAAGGTGCAGGATCGGCAGCGTGATGCCGTGGGCGGCCAGCAGTTCGGCCACACCGGCGCCCGCGCCGCCGGCGATCACATTGTCCTCGATGGTCACGAACGCCTCGTGCGTGCGCGCCAGTTCCAGCACCAGGGCTTTGTCCAGCGGCTTGACGAAGCGCATGTTGGCGAGCGTGGCGTCCACTTCGGCGGCGATCACCGCCGCCGGTGACAGCATGGTGCCGAAAGACAGGATCGCCAGCCCATGGTGCCCGCGGCGGCGGATCTCGCCCTTGCCGATGGGAAGCACGTCCAGCTGCGGCTCGATCTTCGCGCCCGGCCCGGTGCCGCGCGGATAGCGCACGGCGGCGGGACCTTTGTAGTGGAAGCCGGTGGACAGCATCTGCCGGCATTCGTTTTCATCCGAAGGCGCCATGATCACCATATTCGGCAGGCAGCGCAGGAACGAAAGATCGAAGCTGCCGGCATGCGTGGCGCCGTCGGGGCCGACCACGCCGGCGCGGTCGATGGCAAAGGTCACGTCCAGGTTCTGCAGCGCCACATCGTGGATGGCCTGGTCGTAGGCGCGCTGCAGGAAAGTGGAATAGATCGCCACTACGGGCTTGGCGCCCTCGCAGGCCATGCCGGCGGCCAGGGTGACGGCATGCTGCTCGGCAATCGCCACGTCGAAGTAGCGCTGCGGATATTCCCGCGAGAAACGCACCAGTCCCGAACCTTCGCGCATCGCCGGCGTGATGCCGAACAGGCGGTCGTCAGTGGCCGCCATGTCGCACAGCCAGTCGCTGAAGATGTCGGTATAGGTGGGCTTGGCAGGCCCGGCCTTCTTGGCCAGGCCCGCGGTGGGATCGAACGGGCCCACCGCGTGGTACTCGATCTGGGCCTCTTCGGCCGGGGCATAGCCCTTGCCCTTGGTGGTGATCACATGCAGCAGTTGCGGACCGGGCAGTTCTTTCACCGTACGCAGCGCGGTGAGCAGCTGCGGGATGTTGTGGCCGTCGATCGGACCGGTGTAGTGGAAGCCCAATTCCTCGAACAGGGTCGAGGGCACGAACATGCCCTTGGCGTGTTCCTCCCATCGGGAAAAGAACCGGCCGAAGAACGACTTCTTCGGGATCGCCCGCTTGGCGCGCTCGCGCCATACGTTGAGAGTGTGGCTGGCCATGGCGCGAGCCATCATCTTGGTCAGCGCGCCGACGTTCTCGCTGATCGACATGCCGTTGTCGTTGAACACCACCAGCATGTTCGGTTCCACGTCGCCGCCGTGGTTGAGGGCCTCGAAGGCCATGCCCGCGGTCATCGCGCCGTCGCCTATCACCGCCACCACCTTGCGGTGATCGCCCCGGCGCTGCGTGGCGATGGCCATGCCTAAGGCGGCCGAGATCGACGTGGAGGAATGGCCGACACCGAAGGTGTCGTATTCGCTTTCCTCGCGGCGTGGAAACGGCGCCAGGCCGTCTTTCTTCTTGATCGACGTGATGCGCTCGCGCCGGCCGGTGAGGATCTTGTGCGGGTAGCACTGGTGGCCCACGTCCCACACCAGGCGATCGCGCGGCGTATCGAACACATGGTGCAGGGCGACGGTGAGTTCCACCACGCCCAGCCCGGCACCGAAATGGCCACCGGATGACGCCACGGCCTCGATCAGGTAGCCGCGCAATTCATCGGCGACGGCCGGGAGGTCGTCGTCGGCGAAGGTCCGCAAGTCGGCGGGCACCTGGATCTTCGCCAGATACGGGTAACGGGAAAGGTCGGTCATCGGCATATTGTTGGCCCAAGCCCGGGGCTGGGCAAGGGCAGCCGTGTGAAATTACCGTGGCTTAAGCGGCCGGGCGGCGATCCCTTGGCAGGTGGCTGACCAGGAATTCCATCTGGTCGGCCAGGATATTGCGGTTGGACAGGATCAGGTGCTCCACCCAGCTGGGCCGGTAGGGCACGGCCAACAGCGGCATGTCGGCCTGCTGCGGGGTGCGGCTGCCCTTGCGCAGGTTGCAGGCAAGGCAGGCGGAAACCACGTTTTCCCAGATGTCCTGGCCCTTCTTGGACACCGGAAGCACGTGATCTCGGGTGAGTTCGTGGCGGCTGAAATGATCGCCGCAGTACAGGCAGATGTGGCGGTCGCGGGCGAACAGCGCGGTGTTGGTAAGCGCCGGGGCCGGGTCGATGGCGTGGTCGCGGCAGTGGCCGGTACTGGCAACGATCGGGTGGAGCTTCAGGATGCTCTGGTCGCCGCGGATGCGGTTGATGCCGCCGTGGACGGTGATGCAGGGGTCGCCCAGGGTCCAGGCTACCGCTTCGCGAACGTACAGGCAGGCGGCGTCCTGCCAGCTGATCCAGTCAAGGATCCGGCCAGCAGCGTCCAGCGCCAGCACCCGGGTGGTGTTCAGCGCAGTCACGCGGGCGGCTTCCAGGGCCATGTTTTCCGCGGGGTACAACGGGGCCAAACCAAGCATGCGATGCGTTCCTTCACGAAAGCGAAAGATCGTCCAGCGACGCGGCCATCGGTGGCCGACAGGCCGCGTGGGCCGAGCATAGCCCAGTTCCGTGACAGATCGCACGCGCAGCGGTACGGATCGTGCTTGCCGGTCGCCCACCTGCATTGACCCCAAGCCGCTGATATAGTGGGCGTTCGATTGCTGACCCGACGCCGGGTCTGATTGGGGAGGCCGGGGTGGCTGCCCCGGCACGGCGGGGGCATTGAGGGTAGAAAACGTGGCTGAAGTGCTTTTTTATGAACGTCCGGTTCCGCTGAACCGCACCGCGCACAAAGATCTGCGGATGCGTCCGCTGCCGAACGTGAGTTTCGCCGCCAAGGTGCATTCCGTTCCGCTCACCGGCGTCGAGTTCGCTCCCGCCGCGCGCGATTTTCCCATCCTTTTCGCAGGTTCCACGCTGGAAGAGGCAGGCCCCATGGCCTTGCTTGGCCTGCGCCAGGAAGAAAACCTCTTCATCGGCGAAGAAGGCTTCTGGGAGAACGGCGTCTATATCCCGGCTTTCGTGCGCCGCTATCCGTTCGTGCTGGCCGAGAAGCCGGCCGGCGCCGAGGGTGACGATTTCACCGTGTTCCTCGACGAAGCCTTCGATGGCTTCAACAACGAGGAAGGCGAGCGCCTGTTCAACGAGGACGGCACCGATGCACCGGCCCTCACCAATGCGGTGAACTTCCTGGGCGAGTTCCAGGACCACGTGCGCCGCACCCAGTGGTTCATGGGCAAGCTGCGCGAGCACAACCTGCTGGAGCCGCGCACCATCAACCTGTCCAACCCGGCGGGCAAGCAGATCAACCTCAACGGCCTGTTCGTGGTGAACGAAGAAAAACTTCGCGCGCTCGACGACAAGGTCGCCGGTGAACTGCTGCGCGAAGGCGCCTTCGGCTGGATCTATGCCCACCTGGTGTCGCTGTCCAATATCGACCGCATGGCCGAACGCCTGGGCAAGCGCGAGCAGGGCACAGCCGTCGCGGCCTGACGACCCCCAACCTCGAAGTGAAAAAAACCGGCCTTGAGCCGGTTTTTTTCGGCCTACTTCACCGCCTTGGCCATCCGGCAAAGATCCAGGTCGTACCCGGCCGCTTCATACGTCTTGCGTGCCCGCTCGTTGCCGGGGAATACCGCAATGGTGACGTACTGGCATTTGTGCTCGCGGGCCCAGGTGTAGGCATGGTCGAGCAGCGCCTTGCCTACGCCCGTGCCTTCGGCCTCTTCGGCGACGGCAAGGTCCGACACATGGCAATTGGTGCGATGGTTGAAGAAGTCCTGCGTCTTTTGCAGGTGGATGAAACCCACCGGCTCCGCGTCTTCGTCTTCGGCGACGAAGATGAAGCTGTTGGGGGGTTGTTCGTCCAGGTGGCGGACCAGGTCCGCACGGATGCCTTCGATGCATTCGTTTCGCCGTCGCCCGTTGGGCAGCGGGAAATCCACGAAGCGGGGAATCAGGCCGAGGATGAAATCGTCATCGTCTTCGGCGAGGCGAATCAAGTACGTCGTTTCGCTCATGGCGTAGGGAGGCGCTATGGAGACCGGACCGAGCCTGTGTTTCTACACCCTTGGAGGTAGCCGTGCAAAGTGCCCGGCGCCAGGCCGGGCACTTTGGATCGATCAGGCTATCGCCGGAAGCGTGGCCACACCCGCCTCGATGGCCTGGCGGTGCAGCTGTGCACGGGGCAGGATGCGCGCGAAGTAAAATGTTGCGACATCGCGCTTGGCCTGCTTGAACGCCGCCGGGCGGGACGAGCCGTCCGCCGCGGCGACGCTACGGGCCCAGGCCCAGGCCAACGCCACATAGCCTGAAAAATAGAGGTAATCCACCGCGGCGGCGCCGATCTCCTCGGGATTTTCTGAAGCTTTGGCCACCAGCGACTGGGTAAGCTCGCCCCAGGCCTTGGCCGCCTGGGACAGCGGACCGACGAAGGCGGCCAGGCCTGCATCCTGTGCGTGCTGCTTGCAGAACGCACCCACCTCGGCCAGGAAATGCTTAAGCCCCGCGCCCTTCAGCTGCAGGATCTTCCGGCCGATCAGGTCCAGCGCCTGGATCTGCGTGGTCCCTTCGTACAGGGTGGTGATGCGTGCGTCGCGGACGAACTGCTCCACGCCGTTCTCCACGATGTAACCGTGGCCGCCATAAATCTGCAACGCTTCCTTGGTCGATTCCACCGACCATTCCGTCAGCATGCCCTTGACGATGGGGATCAGGAACGAGAGCAATTCCCCGGCCTGGACACGCGCCGGTTCGTCCGCGGCGCGGGCCTCGATGTCGCTCTGCAAGGCCCCGTACACGGCCAGCACGCGGCCGCCTTCGACGAAGGCCTGCTGGGTCAGCAGCATGCGGCGGACGTCCGGGTGCACCACCAGCGGATCGGCAGGCTTGTCCGGATAGGCTGGGCCCGACAGAGCGCGCATCTGCACGCGCTCGCGGGCATAGTTCAGGCTGTTCTGAAGGGCGCGCTCGCTGATCGCCAGGCCCTGGATGCCCACGGCCAGGCGCGCGGCATTCATCATGGTGAACATGGCCTGCAGGCCCTTGTGCGCCGGACCCACCAGCCAGCCTTGAGCGCCGTCGAAATTCATCACGCAGGTAGCCGAGCCGCGGATGCCCATCTTGTGCTCGATGGCGCCGGCGGCGAGCGTGTTGCGCTCGCCCATGGAGCCGTCCTTGCCTACACGGAATTTCGGCACGGCCAGCATCGAGATGCCGCGGCTGCCGGCGGGTGCGTCGGGGAGGCGCGCCAGCACCAGGTGCACGATGTTCTCGGCGAAGTCGTGCTCGCCGGCACTGATGAAGATCTTCGTGCCGCTGACGGAAAAGCTGCCATCGCCATTGGGCTCGGCGCGGGTTTTCAGCAGGCCCAGGTCCGAGCCTGCCTGCGGTTCGGTCAGGCACATGCTTCCCGTCCAGCGGCCCTCGACCAGGGGCTTCAGGAATACATCCTGCTGCCATGCATCCCCATGGTGTTCCAGGGCGTCCACCGCGCCCTGCGAAAGCAGCGGATAGATGCCCCAGGCCAGGTTCGCCGAATCGATCATTTCCTTGGTGAGGGCGCCCACCGCATGCGGCAGGGCCTGGCCACCGTGGACCTCGGGTGCGGTGAGGCCTGCCCAGCCGCCGTCGACGTACTGGCGGTAGGCCTCCTTGAAGCCCTTCGGCGTGGTGACCGTCGCCGTGGCCTTGTCGTAATGGCAACCTTCTTCATCGCCACTGGCGTTGAGCGGCGCCAGCACCTGTTCGTTGAAGCGTGCCGCTTCGTCAAGCACAGCGTCGATCAGATCGCGGGTGTGCGCCTGGCCGCCGTCCAGGCCGCCAAGGATGGCCTCGGCACCGAGCACGTCATAAAGCGCGAAGCGCATGTCGTTGAGCGGGGCTTTGTAGATCGTCATGGGAGTCTCAGCGATAGGTGTTGGGAATGCCAGGGACCGGAGAAAGCCAGCCGCGGGCCTGGAAATCGAAGGGTCGTTGTTTCTTTTCCTGCTCGGGCTTGGCCATCATCAGGCCGTCCACCCGGTAGGCCACCGAGCCGCTGCTGCCTTTGTCGGCGATCGCCGCGATGGCGGCCGCCATCGGAGCGGTGGGCGTGACCTCAAGCTCCACGACGTCGGCGGCGAAGGCGGGGATGTCCAGCTCGATGGCCTTGCCCATCGGCATGGGTGGAAGGTCTGCCATGTGCAGGCTGGCATCGAGCGCGCTGAAGTCCATTTCGCCGAAGCTGTTGTTCTGCACGCGCACGATGAGCTTCCACGGCTTGCCGGGCACGGCATGCAGTTGCTGGATGGTCACGGTGGGCGGGAACACGCTTTTGCGCGGCGGTCCGCAGGCAACGAGT